>CAZJCB010000043.1:0-12382 GCA_964544245.1 uncultured Christensenella sp. | reverse complement strand
CCACGATTCCGCTGGGCAGTCTGACCAGGACTGAAAACGAGGACATTGATTCGCTGTGGGAGGCCGCAAACCGCCTCCCCTCATCCGAAGACGGCTTCTCCTCTTTCGCCACCCTGTTCTTCCCCGCGAGCGCGGGCCGGGGCATCCTGGCAGAAACGCGAGCCGTCAATATGAAGGGCCGTTCGTTTACAGACATGGCCCTGGCACTGATACAGGCCCTGTCCGACGGCCCGCTGATGCTTCCCAATCTCCCCCTCCTGCCGGACCTTGTCACACTGCTGGCGGAAGACCCCGTTATGATTGAACGGACGGGCTCAACCGGGCGTGTCATCGATCTGCGTTTTCATGAAAGCGCGAATGAGGCGCTGATCACTTCCGGTATCCCCCGTTCCATCCTGATGGCTTCCCTGACCTATACCCTCACCACCTTTCTTCCCTATACGGCGGGCGTACGAGTGACCATTGGCGGCGAGCAGATCAACGCGGTCGTCCCCGCCGGCCTTTTTGAAGGCGCCGGCGAGGAGATTTTGTTTGATCAAGGCTTGATGCAGCGCGGCCAGTTCAGCCATTTCCTGTTGGACCACTGCGACCTGTATTTCGCCAACGCTTCCGGCTCCCTTTCCTTGTCAAGGCGTGCCATCCCCTATTTCAAGGCGAATAACCCGCGTTACCTGATTAACCAGTTGGTCCTCGGCCCCCAGGCCACTGACAGCGTAACAGGGCTTTCGCCGGTTTTGCCGCCTGGGCTGCGCGACGCTGATCTGCTCGGCTTTTCACGGCAGGGAGATACCGTGCTGGTTAACCTGTCAGCCGGCCTGCCGCCGTTGATCTCCTCATCAGACGCGCAGCAGGAAAGGCTGATGGTGTACGCCATGGTCAATACCCTGACGTCCCAACGCGGCATCAACCGTGTCCATTTCTTTATCAACAGCCTTCAGGAAGGCACCTTTGCAGGCGGGATCGACGTGTCCGGGGAGTTCCTCCGCAACGAGGGAATCATCCGGTAATGGTATAGCTAGCAAAAAGCCCCGGGCGGATGCGACGGGACTCTTTCGACGCTGCGTTATCCCTTGTTGAGCGGCAGTTCTACCATAAAAACGGCGCCCTGACCTTCCTCACTGCTTGCCTTGACACTGCCGCCGTGCAGGTTCACGTATTGCTGGACGATGGACAGGCCAAGACCCGTCCCTCCGGACTCCCGTCCCCTCGCTTTGTCCACGCGGTAGAACCGCTCAAAGACGTGCGGCAGGCTTTCACGGGGAATTCCTGGGCCACTGTCGGAGACTGTCAGAACGGCGTCCCGCCCGACCCGCTGCAGGCCGACCTTGATCCATCCGTCCCTGGGGGTATATTTGACCGCGTTCTCCATCAGGTTATAAACGACCTGCTGCAGTTTGGCCTTGTCGGCGTACATGTCGCAGCTGTCCCCAAGGCTCAGGGAAATGCTTTGTCCACGCTGCGCCGCCATGGGCGCCAGCCGGTGTTCGGCGTCTTTGACGACTTCCGCCAGCGACATCTTTTCCCGGTTCAGCCGGGATGAACGTGAATCAGACTGCACCAGGGTCAGCAGGTCCGAAACGATGGAGGACAGCCTGTTGATTTCCTGGTTGACGTCGCTGAGGAATTCGGTCCGGAGGTCCGCGTCCATATCCGGCTGATATATCAGGCTTTCCACCATGATTTTCATCGTTGCCAGCGGGGTTTTCAGTTCGTGGCTCGCGTTTGACACAAACTGGTTCCGTGTCTGGTTCAGGGACTCCAGCTGTTCGCTCATCGAGTTGAAAGCAACCGCCAGCTGCCGGATCTCGCCGCTTCCTCTTTCCTGGACCCGAACGCCGAAATCCCCCTTGGACATACCGAGGATGACCCCTGTCATCTCCGCGATGGGTTTGGTCAGGATCCTTGAGAATAACATTCCCGCGCCGACAGCTGCCAATGCCACGACGATAAAAAGCATCACCATGTTGTTTTGCATCGTCAGCAGGTTTTCCATCATTTCCCGCACTGAGGAGACAAGCAGCAACGCTCCGATGACGTGGGAGGACTGCACAATGCCGGCTGTGGAATAACTGACCCACTCATCTCCTGAAGAAAAACTGAGCAGATTGCCCACCGGTACAGACTCGCCGGTTTTCAGAGAATGAACCCCGTAATCCACTGTCTGCCCTGACAGGAGGATGCTGACCACTTCCGGATAGTGCAGCCTTTGGCCCATCGCGGTCTGGAAGCTGTCTGACTGTACCTTGCCGTCCGCGTCCAGAAGCAGGACACGGCCGCCAAGTTCCGTGCCGGCCTTGCGGACCGTATCTTCCATCCCCATCGCGTTGGCCGCGCCGAGGTGCCCGGCTGCCTGAACCGCCCATTTTTCAAGCCCTGCCCGGTCGCCCCTTATGCGTTCGCCAAATAGATAGCCGCCCAGCATATTGGTCAGGGTGCCGGCCATCACCAGAAAAGACAACCCGATAATGAAAAAAAAAGCCAGCATGACTTTCCATCTGATGCTGGCGAACGGCCTATTCATCCCGGTCAGTGAAATAATACCCTACGCCCCATTTGGTAAAAATGAACTCCGGCTGCGTAGGGTTCCGCTCCACCTTTTCACGCAGGCGCCGTATATGAACATCCACAGTACGCTCGTCGCCCGAATAATCATTCTTCCATACGGCGTCGAGCATTTCCTCCCTGCTGAACACGCGGCCGCGGTTGGTGATGAACAGGTTGAGCAGGTCGAATTCTTTCGCCGTCAGGCGGATCTCTTTGCTGTCAAGGGTCACGGACCTGTTGACGGAGTTGACAGACAGGTCGCGCACCCGGATGACTTTGCTGTCTTCACTGGGGACAGCGGGGGCCGCACGGCGAAGGATAGTCTTGATGCGCGCCTTGACCTCCAGGATATTGAACGGTTTTGTCATGTAGTCGTCAGCGCCGTACTCAAGCCCGAGGATCTTGTCCATATCCTCGCCCTTGGCGGTGAGCATAATGATCGGGACGTTGCTGACTTCGCGGATCCTCTGGCAGACCACGACACCGTCAAGCTTTGGCAGCATGACGTCCAAGAGCACAAGATCCACCTGGTTGTTCATGAATACCTGCAGGGCTTCCTCGCCATCATAGGCGGCCATGGTCTCATAGCCGTCCTTTTCCAGCGTGTATTTCAAGCCTTTGATGAGAATCGGCTCATCATCTACAAGGAGTATCCGCTTGGCCAACTCCGCTCATTCCTCTCTTGCGCTCAGGAAAACCGAGCATTCTGCTAGTCATTATACCAAAGAGCCTTGAAAAAGCAAGCGAATCGCAATAAAAACTTCATAATTTGGACACAGAGGCAAGAAAGTACAGCGCCTCTTCAAAACAATCCTCTCAGGTCGCCTTTCCTGATGGCGCCCAGCAGGGACAGGTAGGTCATTGCCGTGTCAAACCGGGCGTCATGCAGCGCGCCTTCAAAACCAAACCATTCCCTTGCCTTGACTGCGGTTTCTTCCTCAGTAACGCCATACCATGCGGCCAGCTCCGCCAGTTTGGGGGGCTTGGGCCGGCCGGTGATCACTTTTCTCTGCATGTTCATGATTCCGGAGGCATAATTCATGGTGCAGAACGTCTTCAGCTTTTTCAGTTTCAGCCCGGCGCGTTCCATCTCAACCCGAAGATATCGCTCATCCGCCGCTACATTGTGCCCTGCAACCAGGTCGCAGGCATTGAAATCCGCAAGAATCCCCTCCGCCAGGTCTTCAAAATACCGGCCGCCCGACAAGCCCTGCAATATTTCCATGCTGAAGCCATGGACCTCCTGGGCTCCGGGGGACATTTCGTCTACAGAAAAAAAGTAGTTGTGCCCAGTCACTCTTCCGCCTTCGTCCTTGAGGTATGCCAGTTGGCAGATCTGACCGGGAGTCAGGTCCGTCGCTTCAGTGTCAAATACAATCAATCTCATAGGAACGCTCAGTTCAGCGCCTCGACCTTCTCAACGTTACGTTTATGGCCAAGCACCAGCAAGCTGTCTCCTTTGTCAAACCTTGTTTCCGCGGTAAGGTTCATGACCATGTCCCCGTCCCGGTAAATCGCCAGGACAGAGACCCCGAATTGTTTTCGCACGTCAATTTCCTTAAAGCTGTGCGCGATCCAACTCAGGGGGCAGTTCAACTGAACAATGACATAGTCCCCCCGCAGATTGATCAGATCGAGGATATGCGGATTGATCAGCGAATAGGCCACCCTCTCCCCCATGTCGCGCTCGGGAAATACGACCCGGTCCACGCCCAGCTTAAGAAGCACCTTCGCATGCATCGCGTCAGAGGCCTTTGCGATGATGTACTTCGCCCCCATTTCCTTGCACATGATGGTCATCAGGATGGAATGATGCAAATCATCCCCGATTGCGACGATGGCCGCGTCAAAATTGCGGATGCCGAGGGACCGCATCGTCTCCTCATCATTCGAGTTCACCTGGATGGCACTGGTCACATAGGGCGTGATCGCGGCAACGCGCTGCTCATCGGAGTCCACCGCCAGCACCTCGTGACCGAGTTCACACAGTTTGCGGGCCAGAGCGGAACCGAAGCGCCCAACGCCAAATAGGATGTACTGTTTCATGCTTTGATCCGGCATATTTCCCTCCGTCTTTGTCATATAACAAACACTCAGCCTACGATGATCTGCTCCTCAGGGTAACGGATGCCGCCTACAGCCCCGGCCTGCCGCCTGCTCAGGCTCAGCATCATGGTCAACGGTCCGATGCGGCCGAGATACATCAGCATGATCAGCCAAACCTGTGTCCTGAAGGTCAGGCTGCCGGTTCCGGCGGTGCTCAGGCCGACGGTGCCTAAGGCGGACGCCTCCTCAAACAGGAGGTCGATCATTCGCAGGCCCCGCCCGTCCTCCGCCAGCGACAGATAAACCCAGCCTATCGCAAGCAGGAACAGGCTGATGAAAAAAATGCTCAGGGAAGTCCGGATCAGCGCACTGGGAAGGCGCCGATGGAAGGTGTTGACCTCTTCCCGCCCGTTGAAGACGCTGCGTATGAGCGCGAAGAGGACGAAAATGGTCGTCACCTTGATGCCGCCGCCGGTCGAGGCCGGAGAAGCGCCGATGAACATCAGAAGGGACGTAACCATCTTGCTGGCGTCCCGCAGCCCGCTTTGCTGGAAGGACGAGAAACCGGCGGTACGGGTCGTAACTGACTGGAACCAGGCGTTCAATACCTTCTGCATCGGTCCGGTCCCGTTGCCCGAGAGCGTCGCCGGGTTGTTCCATTCAACGGCCGCAAAGAACAGTGTCCCGCCTGCCAGCAGAAACCCTGTCATCAGGAGGACAATCTTGGTATGCAGGTTCATCTTCCTGAAGTGAAACCTGTTACTAAGGATATCTGCCAGCACGGCAAAGCCTAGGCCGCCGATGATGATCAACCCGGATACAGTCAGCAGCACATACGGCTCATGATGAAAATCTGAAAGACTGCCCGAAGCCCCAAACAGATCAAACCCAGCGTTGCAGAAAGCGCTGATGGCGTGAAAAGTCCCGTAATACGCGCCTTTCCAAAACCCGTACAAAGGGACAAAGCGAAGGGAAAGGAGAAAGGCGCCCGCCATTTCCACCGCCAGGACGATCAGCACGAACCGGATGGTCGTCCGAACTGTCCCGGACAAGCCGGGCATATTCATCGTCTCATGAAGCAGCAAGCGGTTGCGCAGGGTGATCCGCTTCCCTGCCAGGACTAGCACCGAGGTCGCGAAGAGCATGAAACCAAGGCCTCCCAGCTGGATCAGGCAGAGGATGACGATCTCCCCGAAGAGTGAATAGCTGGCTGCCGTATCGATCACTGTAAGCCCGGTGACGCAAACCGCGCTGGTTGCGGTAAACAACGCGGACAGCGGTGTCACTAAAACGCCACGTTCTGCCGCAAACGGAAGCAGCAGCAGTAAAGTACCCGACAGGATGATCCCCAGAAACCCCAGTGCAAGGACCTTGGAAGGATTCATGGGAGCCCGGCTTTTCGGCTGGTATGTCATAATGCAGTGTTTATCTCAGCACCAAGGAAAAGAGGGCTGCCGCCGGGCGAACTCCCGCAGCATAACCCTCAGTACAGCAGTCTGCTGAAGTGTCAGTGTTCCCCTTGCGTGCCATCCTCAGCTTCTTCATTTTCTTCGCCGTCCAGTTCGTCATCCTCATGCTCCGGGAAGAAAGGCTGCTGGCATTCGGGGCACAGGTAGTCTTCTTCAAAATCAAAATCCGTGATGTCAAAACGGGTTTTGAAGCCGCAGTGGGGGCACTCGTACTCCACGATGGAATCGCCTTCGGGGCCTTCATCTTCGTCCGAATCGTCATCATTGCCCTCTTCATCCTCAAAGATGACGTCCTCCAGCGCGGCGAGGTCTTCGTCCATATTCTCGAGGTATTCGTTCATTTCATCCTGGCTGTCCTGGATGTCCGCGATTTCTTCGGCTACGGCTTCCAGAACCTCCAGAATCTTCAGCAGCAACTTTTGGTCCTGGTTGTCCTCCCTCAGTTTCATCCCGTCGGCAAGGCCCTTGAGATACTCAACTTTCTTGGACAGATCGCTCATGGTGTCCTCCTATCTGCATTATGCACTGTCTCAGGCGCGTGAAAGGTATTCGCCCGTCCTGGTGTCGATTTTGATGACATCCCCGATGGTGATGAACAGCGGCACCATGAGGGTAAAGCCGGTCTCTGTCGTTGCGGGCTTATAGGTCGTGGACGCGGTGTCCCCTTTGAACCCTGGTTCCGTATCGGTGACTTCCAGGTCCACGAAGTTCGGCGCTTCCACCGAGAACGCGGAACCCTTGAAAAATCGGATGTTGACGTTGGTATTCTCTTTGACGAACTGAACCGCTTCCTCCACCTGGTCGTGGTTGAGCGGCATCTGTTCGTAGGTTTCCGGGTCCATGAAGTAGTAAAGGCCGCCATCGTTGTACAGGTACTGCATCTCTTTGGTCTCAATGATGGCGCGGGGCATCTTGTCCGTTGGGTTGAAAGTCCGCTCGACCACTGCGCCGGTCATGATATTCTTGATTTTGGTGCGGACGAACGCCGCGCCTTTTCCGGGCTTGACATGCTGGAAATCGACGATGTTCCAGACCCCGTCCTCCCATTCAATGGTGATCCCTTTGCGAAAGTCGCCTGCTGTGATCATGGCCTTCCCTCCAATATTGTGAGTCTGGTCTAAAGTATACGCAGTTCCCGGGGCGAAGTGACGAGCGGCCGGGCGCCGGTCTGGGTGATGACACAGCTGTTTTCGATGCGCACGCCGCCCACGCCGGGCAGGTAAATCCCCGGCTCGACGGTGACGACGTGCCCGGGTTCCATCACGTCAGCGCATTTCTGGTTCAGCCTGGGTTCTTCATGGATATCGATCCCGAGCGCATGGCCCAGTCCGTGACCGAATCTGTCACCGTACCCAGCGGCACCGATCATCTCCCGGGCGATGGCGTCCACCTCGCGGTATCCTTTTCCCGGTGCCAGAGCGTCCTGGCAGGCTATCTGCGTTTCCAGGACGATGGAATAAATCCTGAGCATCCTGTCATCGGCTTTTCCAAGCGCTATGGTGCGCGTCATGTCAGCGCAGTACCCTCCGTATTTCGCGCCGAAATCAAGGGTTATCATATCGCCGTACCCGACTTTCCGCCCGCCCGGTATCGCGTGGGGAAGAGAGCCATTGGGACCGGAGGCAACGATGGTGTCAAAGGCGAGGGTTTGAGCCCCCAGTTCCATCAGTTTGAAATCCAGCTTGAGCCTGATGTCCGTTTCACTCATGCCGGGCTGTATGACGCCGCAGATGTACTCATAAGCCTCACAGGAGATCCTGCAGGCTCTCTCAATCAGTTCGATCTCATGCCCATCCTTGACCTGCCGCAGCGATTCGGGCGCATTGCGAAGCGGCTCCATGATGACGGATCCCAGCGATTCCTTCAACTGGATACTGGCACGGACAGTCAGATGGTCGTCTTCATACAGCGCAGCCCTGCACCCTGCCTGGCGGATGAGCGAGGCTGCCACCTGGGCGTGATTCATGTCATTGCTGATAACATGAACGGAAAACCCCGGCGCTTGCGCCTGGGCCTGCTCAACATAGCGGAAATCCGTCACTATGGCCTGAATCCCATGGGCAATGAGGATCAGTCCTTCGCCTGTATAGCCGCTGAGATAGAACAGGTTGGAAGGCTTATGGATGAGAATGCAGGCATCCTTTTCCAATCGGCTTGCCGTTATCAGCCGGCTGACCCTGTCCTTCATCGCTCACCCTCCAAGTCACAATTCATTTGTCATTCTACCATATCCAAAGGCGATTTTCCACACAGCGCAAGGGTTACGCGATGTTTTCCTTGCTGTGTGCCGCGATATCCGCCGTACGTTTCCCGTCCTGCACATAGAAACTCTTCGAGTTGCCCGAGGGGCCGACACACATCCCTGTCCCTTGAGGATTCATTGCGCGTTGGTCCGCCTGTCGTATGCTTCCCAGAGGGGGGCGTACACGCTGACCGCGTACTCATGCTCAGCGAGGGTTTTTGAAAAGTGGAGCTCGCCTGTGTTCGGGTCTTTCGAGCAGAAATACAGGTAGCCTTCCGCCAGGAACTGTTCGTCCGGATAGAGCGCCGCCTGGATGGCCAGGGGTGATGGGCTGCAGATCGGTCCGGGCGGCAAACCCCTGGTCAGATAGGTGTTGAAAGGGGACTGTACGTTGAGGTCGTCCCGGTTCAGCGCCATCCTGGCGGTGCCGGTGACGTACTTGACGGTCACATCGCTGCCCAGCGGGATGTTTTGCGCAAGCCTTCCGTGAAACACTGCAGAAACCCTCGCGAAATCAGCAGTTTTCGCCTCCTTTTCAATCATGGAAGCCAAGGTGATGACCTGGTCCATGCTCATCCCCAGTTCCTCCGCGCGGGCGTGATAAGGTTCCCGGTACACGGCTTCTGTCTGTGAAAGCAGTTTTTTGATGACGTCATCCATGCTGGCGTCTGTATAGATCTCATAGGTTTCTGGCGCCAGGTAGCCTTCCAGCGCGTACCTGCGCTGTGATGCACTGCTTGAACCCAGCACGTCGGCTATGTAGTAGTAAGCGTTGAATTCCTTCCCTGTCCTGCACTTATCAAGGAACATGGCTTTGTCCCTGACAATGCCTTCCTTCAGCAGGTATTCAGCAATCGACTCCACAGTCCATCCAGGGATGACTGTCATGCTGCGGACGAACGGCTTGCCGTCGCCGCGGGTCAACTGTTCAGCGATCTCGCCGATGGTCATGCTGCGGCTTAAGGAGTATTCCCCGGCCTGTATTTTCTGTCCGAACCCCAGGAAATCAGCGTAATACTTGAACACAGAGCGGCTGCGGATCAGGTTCTGGTTCTGCAGGTTGTTGGAGACCCTGGTCAGGCTGTCTCCGGAGTTGACGACAAAAGTGACCCTCGCTTCGTCTTTTGTATCCATAGGGTCTATCATCACCGCGCTGAGCTGGCCCCAGGCAAACGAAACCACGCCGATCAGCAGTAGCAGGGAACAGGCGAAAATGACGATGGGTCTCAGGAAATGCCAGAGCCAGCTGTACCAGAACAAGCCGTACTCCCGTTCCTCTATGAGCGATTCGGGCGTATACCTGGGTTCCCGTTTCATATGGTTTTATTGCAGGCCGGGCAACTCAAGACTCAGCCCGGCCGCCTTCGCGATGATGTTGTATATATCAGCCAGAGCCTGCTGAAGGCGCATTTCTGCCAGCAGGTACTGCGACGTGTCAGTCCCCGCGTATAGCAGGGAGGAAATCTGCTGAAAGCGCGACATCTCTTCGCTGTTCAGGCCCTGGCCGGACATGGCGGACATCTGCACCAGCACCTGCAGTCGGCGGTATTCCTTCAAGAGCGCCTTTGTCGTCTCACTTTCCTCCACGACCGCCTTCAGCCTCTGGTATTCCTGTACCTCCTCGGACGACCTGAGCTGGCTGGCAAGGAGGTTGGCGGCGTCGTAATTCATCGTCTGTCCCTTCAAAGTATAAAGAATAGCCGCGGGGTTTCCAGGCCGTGCAGGCCCGGGCCCCGCGGCCCAGTCATCATAGCATAATCAGCCCAGGTCAACAATGACAGGCAGGATCATCGGGTTCCGTTTGATCTGGTCGTTGAGGAAACGGCGCAGTTCGTCCTTGATGCGGTTTTTGATGACCGGCCAGTCGCTGCCCTCGATCTGCTCGTAGGAGTCGATGATCTTGCGGACCACCTCGCGGGACTGCTCAATGATGTCCTCGTTGTCACGCACAAACACAAACCCGCGGGAAATAATGTCAGGCCCGGAAATCAGGATGTTCTGTGTGCGGTCAAACGCCATTGCGACGATGATCAACCCTTCCTGGCTCAGGTGCTTGCGGTCACGGAGCACTGCCGTGCCCACGTCGCCGATGCCTAGTCCGTCAATCAGGATGGTGCCGGTGGGCACAATGCCCGCGATGGAGATCTCCTCATCGTTCATCGCAATGATCTGCCCGGCTTCGGGCAGGATGATGTTTTCACGTTTGGTCCCCACGGTCTCAGCCAGTTCGGCGTGCTGCCAGAGCATGCGGTACTCTCCGTGCACCGGGATGAAGTACTTGGGCTTTACCAGTGTGTGCATCAGTTTGATTTCTTCCTGACAGGCGTGGCCGGAAACATGCACCTCCGCCAGCGCTTCGTAGATTACTTCGGCGCCGCTGCGGTATAACTGGTTGATGACGCGGGATACAAACACCTCGTTCCCGGGGATGGGTTCTGCCGAGATGATCACCTTGTCCGACTGTTTGATCTGCAGTTTTCGGTGTTCCGCAAAGGCCATACGGACCAGGCCGCTGAGCGGTTCCCCCTGGGAGCCGGTAGTCAGCACAAGTATCTGCTCGTCCCTGTAGCGGTCCAGGTCATCCATCTCAATCAGGCTGTCCCGGGGAATCTTCAAATACCCCAGATCCATCGCCACTGTCGAGTTGTTGATCATGCTTCGGCCGACAAAGCAGATTTTTCTGCCAAAGCCGATGGCGCAATCCACCACCTGCTGAACACGGTGGATATTGCTGGCGAACATCGCGATGATAACACGCCCGCTCGCGGTAGAAATCTCCTGATTAAATGTCTCTCCGACTTTCCGTTCACTCATGGTGTAGCCGGGCCGTTCCACGTTGGTGCTGTCGCAAAGCAGGGCCATGACACCCCGCTCGCCGATTGCGGCGAGCATGCTCAGGTCAATGACCTCGCCTGTCGCAGGAGTGAAGTCAACCTTGAAGTCGCCGGTCGCGACGACGGTGCCGGCCGGGCAGGTGATGGCCAAGGCGTAAGCGCCGGCGATGGAATGGTTGACCCGGATAAACTGGACAGAGAACGCCCCGAGCTGGATGGTTTCCCGCGGCTTGACAGGAATCGCCTGGTAGTTGGTGATGCGATGCTCAATCAGCTTCTTTTCGATAAAGCCGAGTGTCAGGGCTGAGCCGTAAATGGGTACCTGGATCTTGTCCAGCACGTAAGGCGTCGCGCCGATATGGTCTTCATGCCCATGGGTGAACACAAAGCCGCGGACCTTTTCCCTGTTCGCGATGAGGTAACTGATATCCGGTATTACCAGGTCGATACCGAGCATATCCTCCTTGGGAAAGATGGACCCGCAGTCCATGACGATGATGTCATCGCCGTATTCAAACACGGTGATGTTCTTCCCGATTTCGTCAATGCCGCCCAGCGGCAGAATTTTCAGTTTTGGTTTTGTAGACACTGTACCCTCCTTGGGTTTTTCTTTATTAATCAATCGAAAAAGTCATTTCGGTCAATTTTTCGTCTAAAAAGGTTGCGTTTCACCAAATCAACGATTCCCCGCAGATTCATATCCAGCGGAGATCTCCGCGGTTTCTGCCGGATAAACAGCCGTGATCCTTGGCTGCCAGTTTTTTGATCCCGCCAGGCGCCTGTCGATCAGTTTCAGTAAACTCAGGCTGAGGGCTAGACCTGCCAGCCCGCCTGCCAGGGTCAGAAAATCCTGTGCCGGGAACAGGGTCATCCCCAGACTTAGTCCCGCGATCAGCCCTGCCAGCGGCAGGAGGTAGGTTAGCGCGGATACTTTAAGGACCCTGGCATCAGGCATCTGGACGTCCACAGTATCGCCTTCCCGCGCGTTCCCAACTAACTCAATAACAGAATCCTGCCTGCCGCTGCCGCACATGCCACAGGATTCACAAGCCTCCAAACGGCTGAAGCAGACTTGCAGGGAATTTCCCTTCGCCTGAATAACTTTCCCGGTTCTGATCATATTATCCTCTCAGGAACTTGATGACATATTATCACAAGTTTTTGTCCCTGTACAGTCCTTCAGAAGAAAAACCCTCCGACTTTCTCGGAGGGAGCTGGGGACCGGCGGCGACCTACTCTTCCGGGCC
>CAZJCB010000042.1:3530-13276 GCA_964544245.1 uncultured Christensenella sp. | reverse complement strand
GGCCCGCGCCACGGTCAGCGCTTCCAGACAGTCCTGGCCGGATTGGGTTCGTTTTCCACCGACACCGCGCGCAGGGCGGCCTCCATCTTTCCGATTTCACCAGAGGCGGCGTGCTCAAGAAGTTCCCAAGGAGTGTCCAGCCCATGCAGGTCATAGGCGACGGCCAGCGCCCCATAGAGCGCCAGGCCGACAGCGTGCCGTGGCGAATGGATGGCGGAAGCGCACTGGCCGACCGCCCTCGCGGCGGCCTGGGCGGCAGGGTCGCCTTCCGCCTCCCGGGCGGCGGCGTGGCACGCCAGGATGGCCTGTTTCGCCCGGGGCAGTTTGATCAGGCCGGAACTCCACGCCCCGGCGGCTTCCAGCGCCAGGCGGGGCCGGCAGTCGTCCGGGAACCTTTTCTCAAACAGGGGCAGGAGATGCTCCCCGGCATAGGAAGTGCACCAGGCGACCAGCGTGGCTTTGCTTTGGGTTTCGGCCAGCCTGATCAGGGACTGGAGGCAGGGGGCCCCCAGGCCGCCGAGCATCCTGCGCGGTTTGTTCATCCCAATTCGCCCCTTTCATTCTGTCCGCCTATCTGTACCAGGGAGTATAGCAGAACGGAAATAGATGGGCCAAACCAGGAATTTTCCTGTTGTTTTCCTGTCCCGGGCAAGGTGTTCCCGGTCACGGCTTGACAGTTTCGGGACCGGGATGTTCTACTGTGGCAGAGGAGCCGGGAACATGACGGGTATCGACATAAAGAACAGAATCTCCGGAAATATCAAGAAACGGGAGGTTTCCTGAGATGCAGGAACTGCGCGCGAAGCACCAGGAATGGGTCATTCAGGTCTGGGAGAAAATCGAGCGGAAAATGCCCTATGCCCGGGGGAAAGCGGAGGGCCTGGATTTCATCCCCTACACCACCAAAGGCGGGGAGTGGGCCAACCCGAACGGCATCATCTGGTGGACCAACGGATTCTGGCCGGCCAGCATGTGGCAGATGTACCTGCAGACGGGCGACGAGGCCTACAGGGCTGAAGCCGAGCGGGCCGAGGGGATGCTGGACGTGGCCCTGCATGACATCGACCAGCTGCACCATGACGTCGGCTTCCTGTGGCTGCTGTCCTCCGGCGTCAATTACCGCCTGACGGGCAGCGACATGAGCCGCAGGCGTGCCCTGTGGGCCGCCCACGTGCTGGCGGGGCGCTTCAACCCCCTGGGCTTCATCCGCGCCTGGAACGGCAGGGAGCGCACCGGCTGGGCCATCATCGACTGCATGATGAACCTCTGCCTGCTCTACTGGGCAAGCCGTGAGACCGGCGACCCGCGTTTTAAGAAAATCGCCATGATCCACGCCGACACTTCGCTGAGCTACTTCCTGCGCCCGGACGGGTCGTGCAACCACATCGTCCAGTTTGACCCGGAAACGATGGAAGTGCTGGGCATCCCCGCCGGCCAGGGCTACGCCCCGGGCTCCTCCTGGAGCCGCGGGCAGGCCTGGGCGCTGTACGGCTTCACGCTGTCCTGGCTGCACGCGAAAAAGGCCGAATACCTGGAAGCCGCCAAGCGCATCGCCCATTATTTCATCGCCAGCGTGGCCGGCGACTGGGTGCCCCGCTGCGATTTCAGGCAGCCCGCCCAGCCCGATATCCGGGACAATTGCGCCGGCGGCATCGCGGCCTGCGCGCTGCTGGAACTGTATCAGATCCTGCCCGAAAACGAACGGGAGGTCTACGGCGAAGCGGCGATCCGGCTGCTCAAGGCGGCGGAGGCGGCCTGCGCCGACTGGGGCGAGGGCAACCCCGCCATCCTGCAGAAATGCACCGCCTCCTATCATAACGGGGACGGAATCCACATCGCCATGACCTACGGCGACTACTTCTTCCTGGAGGCCGTCGGCAAACTGCGCAAAGACACGATGCTTTTCTGGTAAAGAGAAACCCCGTGCCCGGTCTGCCGGCAGGGGTTTTTTATACTGATTTCAATCATAAACGCTTTGATGCGGCGGATCTTTTCCGCCCTGTCTTCCTCTTGCTCAGTCACCGTAGGCTCCGCTACGCCTCCTTCCCTCGACATCGACAGGACAGAAAATCTCTCTTCGCATCGGTGCGTTTAATCCTTCAATCAGTATTATGCCTATCCGGAACCGACCTAAAAGGGACCAGGCTTCAGGACGGCCGGTTCTGTTCGTACATCCGCAGCACGGCCTCCATGGTGCCGCGGACGGACGCGAGGTCGTTCTGAAAGGGCTTTTTGCTGACGAGGCTGTCATAGAAATCCCCGATGCAGGCCTTGTGCCCGTTGCCCCAATAGCTCCTGCCCAGGGATTCGGGCATGGGGAAGCCTTGGCGGCTGACCTTGCCGCCTTCCCGGATCTCCAGCGATTCGTCCTCGATCCGCAGGACGGCCTTTTCCAGGTGGAATTCCAGCATCACCGGGGCATCCTGCGTGTAGGCGTTGGAGGCGTACAGGAGGGCGGGCTTCCCGCCCAGGACCAGGTAGGCCTCCACGGTATCCTCCACCTGGATGACGCCGGGCAGGTGCCGGTTCGTCATGTGGCACTCCGCCTGATCCGGTCCTCCCATGAAGCGCACCATCAGGTCCAGCGTGTGGATGGCCTGGTTGATGAGCGCGCCGCCGCCTTCTGACGCCCAGCGGCCGCGCCAGGAACTCCCCGCGTAATAGCTTTCGCCGCGCTTCCAGGTCACAAACGCGCGCGCGCCCAGCAGCCCGCCGTACCCGCCGGAGGCGATCAGCCGCTCCGCCTCCCGCACGTTGGGGTTGTAGCGGTTCTGAAAGCAGACGCCCATGGGGACCCCTTCCGCGGCCGCCTGCAGGGCTTCCCACTGCGCCCGGTCGATGGCGGGTGGCTTTTCCAGGAACACAGCGACGCCCCTCTGGGCCAGTTCCAGCGCCATGGGCGTGTGCAGGTGATGGGGCGTGCAGACGTGCACGGCGTCCAGCGCTTCGCCTTTCAGCATATCCTCAAGAGACGGGTAGGCCTGGCAGCCGTACTTCCCGGATATTTCCAGCGCGCGCGAAGGGATGACGTCGGCGCAGACGGCCAGCCGTACGCCGGGCGTTTGGGACAGCACCGCGGCATGGACCTGCGCGATGCTGCCGCAGCCGATGATGCCCGCCTTGAGCATGGGCTTCAATAGCTCCCTTCAGTGCTGGAGGTCACGTCTCGTTCCTCCTTGTGCCGGGAAGCCTTGCAGCGCTCCATCAGCATCCTGTGGAACAGCTTCTCGTCGATCGGGAGCGTCACCTCCGTCCCCAGCCAGGAGGAGAGGTGCATGGCGTTTGAGAGCATCAGGCCGTGGATCCCCTCCCGGCCATCGGCCACCAGGGGCTCCCCGCGCAGGATCCGCCCGGCGAAGGCGTTGAGCACCGCGGGGTGCTGGGGGTTCTGCCCGTCCGTTTCAACGCCGATGACGTCGCAGTCCGGCTTCCTGAAGGCTTCCCCGCAGGCGAAGCGCCATTCGCCCTCCTCCACCGCCAGGCGGTGGAAAGTCAGCCTGGAAGCGTCCTCGCAGACCAGTTTCCCCCTGGTGCCCGACACCTCCAGGCGGTTGGTGCCCGGCGCGTCCGCGGTCGTGGTGACAAACACGCCCGTGGCCCCGTTCTGGAACTCCATGTAGGCGGTCACGTCGTCTTCCACCTCGATGTCGTGCCATTTGCCCTCGTGGCAGAAGGCGCGGACCACCCTGGGCAGGCCGCAGAGCCACTGGAGCAGGTCCAGCTGGTGGGGGCACTGGTTGAGCAGCACGCCGCCGCCCTCCCCCGCCCAGGTGGCCCGCCAGGCCCCCGAATCATAATAATACTGGGTCCGGTACCAATCGGTGATCAGCCAGGAGACGCGCTTGACCTCGCCGATCTCGCCGGCCTGGATCATCTCTTTCATCTTCCGGAAGACGCTGTTGGTGCGCTGGTTGAACATCATGCCGAAGGCCAGCTCCGGATGCCTGTCCGCCTCGGCCATCATCTCCCGGACCTGCAGGGTGTACACGCCCGCGGGCTTTTCCACCATCACGTGCAGGCCCCGCTCGAACGCGGAGCAGGCCAGCGGGGGGTGCTGGTAATGCGGCGTCGCGATGAGCACGGCGTCCGCCTGGCCGGAGGCGATCAGGACTTCGCCTTCTCTGTAAATTTCAGCGCCCGGCAGTCTCTCACCCGCCCACAGGCGGCGGGACTCCCGCCTGTCCGCGACGGCCGTGACCTCGATTTCCGGGCATTTCCCCGCCAGGATATTTTCGATGTGGCCGGAGCCCATGTTGCCCGCGCCGATGATGCCCAAACGTACTTTCCGCATACTTTTTTCCTTACCGGGCCAGCGCCCTGTTCAGGTAATCGTAACTCTTTTTCATACAGTCAAAGGCCGGCTGGTCGTAGCAGTTGTCCTGCTCCACCAGGAGGTGCTCGGTCGCGCCGTGCTTCTTCAGGATGTCCAATATGGCGGGGAAATTGATGTTGCCCTCGCCCACCGGCGCCATCCTGGCCTCAAAACCGAAGGGCACCAGGTCTTTCAGGTGCACGCAGGGCAACCGGCCGGCGTGCCGGTCCAGCCAGTCCGCCACGTCCACGCCGGCGAACTGCAGCCAGTAGGTATCGGCGGTCACGCCCATGATGTCCCCGGGCATCCTCATGAGCAGCGCGTCCATGAAGGTCCGCCCGTCCGGCAGGCGGGCGAACTCAAAGGCGTGGTTGTGGTACATGAACAGGAGCCCAGCGTCCTTCAGCTTCCGGGCGGGCCCCTCATAATCCAAGGCGAAGTGGTCAAACCAGTCAGCCGTGCGGTAACGCTCCGCCATGGCGCCCAGGCCGACGTACCGGCAGCCATACAGCTGGTGTTCCTCAATCAGGCCGCCGATGTCCTCCAGGAAGCGCTTTTCGGCGTTATGGGTCAGGACGATCTCCAGGCCGTTCGCGTCGCACAGCGCCTTCACGCGTTTGGGGGCGACGGGGCCCACGGCCGACAGCTGGACCGTCCGGTACCCGATCTCCGCGACCCGTTCCAGCGTGCGGCCCAGGTCCAGCTCCGTCTGCGTGTACATCCGGAGCGTGTACAGTTGCGCGCCGATTTTCATATGGAGTTCCTCCTCTGGTTGATGGGCCCATTATAGCTGGAAACCCGTGGAAATACCATCACTGCGGTGCATTTATCGGGGGGATATGCTATCCTTGCCCGAGGGCGGAAACCGCGGACAGGTTCGTCCGGGAAAGAAGGCAAATTGACAGCTCCTATCTCTGCAAGGACGGAAGAGGCGGGCGCCGGGGCAGTCCACGCTTATTTATTCAGGCCCCGCGCGGCATGAAAACAGCAAGGGGCAGGCATGCGCTGCGTGCGCTGCTGTGGCTGCTGGTCCTGTGCAACATGGCCGTCATCTGGGGTTTTTCCTCAGAACCCGCGGACAGTTCCGCGGGGACAAGCCTGCGGGTCACGGAAACCGTCGTGAGGATAGCGGTCCGCAATTACCGGGAACTGCAGCCGCAGGAACAGCGCAGGATCATCGCCGCCTATCACCTGCCTGTGCGCAAGATGGCGCACGGGCTGGAGTTCATGCTGCTGGGTTTCCTGCTGATGATGGCCTGGGCGCGGCACCCTGTCCGGTTTTCCGGGCGGATCATTTTATCCTTTGGCATCGCGCTCCTGTACGCGCTGCTGGATGAGCTGCACCAGCAAACGGTCCTGACGCGCGGGCCTTCCCTGCTTGACGCCGGGATCGACGCGCTGGGCGCGGCCGCCGGCGTCCTGCTCTCGCTGGCTTTCCGCTCCGTCAGGTCCGGCGCGCGGGACCCGTATTGAAGCGCAGAAAAAGCCCGCTTCGTCACAGCGGGCTTCGGCGCGGTCATCCGGGGAATCCGTTCCTATTCAGGCCTTGTCTTCGTAGATCCTGTACTTGAAACTCCCGGGCATGCACACGTCGATCCGCGACAGCAGCCCCTTCTCGTCGTAGCAGGGAATGATCATCGACAGGACGTCCTCGTTGTCGATCACCTGGCTGGTGAGCACGCAGAGCTTTCCCTCCTCAAAACAGGAGATCGCCGCGTCCCCGGGCTTCTGACCGGCGATGCCCTGCAGCTCCACGATGTCGCTGCGAAGAGGGTCATCGGACTCCCGCAGCGCCTTGCCCTTGTTCTGGTAATACGCGATGACGGCCTTTTTCCCCGCCTCATGGTCAAAACGCCACTGGGACTGCCAGACGCAATCCTCCGCCAGCAGGTCGTACAGCGGCCGGAAATCCCCGGTCTCATACCCCTGCGCGATGATCCGCACAGCCTTCAGCGCATAGTCAGCCTGACCCATTCAACATCCCTTCTCTCAGGTCGCGGACAAGCCGGTTCGGACCAATCCTGCCCCGGCGAAACGCTCCCCCTTCTTTTTACGACTCCATTATAGCACAGGTTGGCGGCCGTGTTGTGACGATTTTTCAGGAAGCGTCCGGAAGACAGGCCTATTTCGTCTTGTCCTGGCCGTAGTAAGCGTTCTCGCCATGCTTGCGGTAGAAGTGCTTGTCCCTGATCGCGTCCGCCGCGGGCGTCACCGCCGGGTTGATGAGGCGGGTCTTTGCCGCGATGCGGGCGACCTCCTCCAGCACGCCGGCGTTCATCACCGCCGCCGCGGCGTCCTTGCCCCAGGCGAAGGCGCCGTGGGAGAAGCAGAGCATGGCGGGTACGTGCAGGACGTTCAGCCCGCGCGCCCGGACGGTCTCTATCATCACCAGGCCGGTGTTCAGCTCATAATCCCCATGGATCTCCGCGTCCGTCAGCCTGCGCGCGCAGGGCACGGGGCCGAAGAAGTGGTCGGCGTGGGTGGTGCCGTACAGGGGGATGTCCATCCCGGCCTGGGCCCAGGCCGTCGCCTCCGGCGAGTGGGTGTGCACGATGCCGCCGATTTCAGGGAACGTTTTGTACAGGATGACGTGGGTGGGGGTGTCGGAGGAGGGGCGCCAGCGCCCTTCGACCACCTTGCCGGTGAGGTCGCAGACCACCATGTCCTCCGCCCGCATCGCCTCGTAGGGCACGCCGCTGGGCTTGATGACCACCAGCCCGGTGGACTCATCCTTCGCGCTGACGTTGCCCCAGGTGTACTTGACCAGGCCCTGCCGGGGCAGCTCGAGGTTCGCCTGGAATACGGCTTCTTTCAGGGCTGTCAACATGGTTCCTCAACTCCTCCGCATAAAACTTCAAAGGTTTTCGACAGCGGCGCGCTCGACCCTGAGGCCCGCCTTGTAGCGCGCCATGAAGGTTTCAAAGCCTTCCACGTCTTTGGGGGCCGGCGCCAGCTCCGTGCCGGACATCCGGGCAAACACGCGCCCCGCCAGGTAATCGGTCAGGGTCTCGCCGTCTTTCCTGTTCGCCATATAAGCCGCCAGCAGGGCGATGCCCCAGGCGCCGCCCTCGCCGGCGGTATCCATCACCGAAACGGCGGCGCGCAGGGCGGCCGCGGTGAAGCGCTGGCCGGAGCCGCCGTCCCTGTACAGGCCGCCATGCCCGAGGATGCGGTCGATCCTGACCTTTTCCCCTTCCAGGACCTCCATGCCGATCTTCAGCGTGGCGAGGGCTGAGAAGAGGATGCAGCGGGCCAGGTTGGCGAAGCTGAACCTGCCCTCAGGGGGCCGCACCAGCAGCGGGCGGCCCTCCTCAAAGCCCGTGATGTGCTCGCCGGAGTAATACCCGCAGCTGGTCAGCCCGCCGGCGTCCCGGTCGCCCCTGAGCGCGGCGTCAAAGAAGGCATGGTACACCTTGTCCTGGTCGACTTCCAGCCCGGCTTCCTTCGCGAAATCCAGGAAGAGGGCGACCCAGCCGTTCAGGTCGGTCGTGCAGTTGTTGCAGTGCACCATGGCCACCGGGCTGCCTTCGGGCGTGGTGACGATGTCGATCTCCGGATGGATCCTGGACAGCCCCTTCTCCAGCACGATCATCGCGAAGATGGAGGTGCCGGCGGACACGTTGCCGGTGCGGGGCGCGACGGCGTTGGTGGCGACCATGCCGGTGCCGGCGTCGCCTTCCGGCGGGCACAGGGGGATCCCCGCCTCCAGAAGGCCGCTGGGATCCATCAGCCTGGCGCCCTGCTCTGTCAGGCGGCCGGCCCTCCCGCCCGCGTACAGTATGCCGGGGAGGATGTCCGGCAGGGACCAGGGGAAGCCTTTCCCTTTGACCAGCCCGGCGAATTTGTCCAGCATCGCCTTGTCATAACCGCCATCAGCCCCGATGGGGAACATGCCGGAGGCGTCGCCGATGCCCAGCACCTTTTCCCCCGTCAATTTCCAGTGCACGAAGCCGGCCAGCGTGGTGAGGAAGCGGATCTGCGGCACGTGCGGCTCTCCGTTCAGGATGGCCTGGCAGAGGTGCGCGACGCTCCAGCGCTGGGGGATGCTGAAGCCGAACAGTTCGCTCAGCTTTCCCGCCGCTTCGCCCGTCATGGTGTTGCGCCAGGTGCGGAAAGGCACCAGAAGCCTGTCTCCCTCGTCAAAGGCGAGGTAGCCGTGCATCATCGCGCTGATACCGATGCCGGCGAGCTTCCTGACCCTGACGCCATAGGCTTTTTCTGCGCTGTCCGCCATCTCCGCGTAGGCGCCGCGCAGGCCGGCCATGACCTCGTCCAGGTCATAGGTCCAGACGTTGTCCGCCAGCTGGTTCTCCCAGCGGTGGCCACCCACGGCCAGCGGCTCATGGTCCGGGCCGGTCAGCACCGCCTTGATGCGTGTGGAGCCAAACTCGATGCCCAGCACGGCCTTCCCTTCCAGGATGGCCGCGCGGGCGGGTTCAACGTGGTTCATGTGCTTGTCCTTTCCCAGGCAGGGCGCCTGATCACCTGTAGAGGGCCTGGCCCAGCATCATTTCCTGCCTGAAGCCCCTGAGGGTGGTGTCCTTCCCGATGACCAGGGCCTCGACGCCCATATGCTCCGCCCAGTCGCTCATCTGCTCGCTGGTCAGGTCATAGCTGAAGGCGGTGTGGTGCGCGCCGCCAGCCAGGATCCAGGCCTCAAGCCCGGTTACGAAGTCCGGCCGCGGCGTCCAGAACACGGTCGCGACGGGCAGTTTGGGCATGGGCTTCTCGTTCCTCCTGCAGTCGACCTCGGAGATGATCAGCCGGAAGCGCGTGCCCAGGTCGATGAGGGACACCGCGACGCCCGGCCCGGTCTTGGAGGTGAACACCAGGCGCGCCGGGTCCTCCCTGCTGCCCATGCTCAGCGGCTGGCAGCGGATGGCGGGCTTGCCCTCGGCCAGGGTCGGGCAGATCTCCAGCATATGCGCCTGCAGGATGCCCTCCTTGCCCGGCACAAGGTTGTAGGTGTAGTCCTCCAGCATCGAAGTGCCTTTGGCGTCCGGGACGCCAGATGCCATCAGCTTCATCAAGCGCACCATCGCGGCGGTCTTCCAGTCTCCCTCGGCGCCAAAGCCGTAGCCCTTTCCCATCAGGCGCTGGATGGCCAGGCCCGGCAGCTGCTTAAGGGTGCCCAGGTCGTCAAAGTGCGTGACGATGGCGTGGTAGTCCTTCTCTTTCAGGAAGCGCTCAAAGCCCAGCTCGATCCCCGCCTGCACGGCGACGTGCTCCCGGAACTCCTTCGGGTCGCGCCCGTCCAGGATGACGTCGTAGCGGCCGTAATACTCGTCCACCAGGGCGTTGATGTCGGACCGGGATACCGCGGCCACGGCATCCGCCAGCTCGGTCACCGGCCAGGCGTCCACCGTCCAGCCAAACTTGAGCTGCGCCTCCACCTTGTCGCCTTCGGTGACGGCTACGTTGCGCATGTTGTCCG
>CAZJCB010000042.1:0-3516 GCA_964544245.1 uncultured Christensenella sp. | reverse complement strand
CACGCGGACGTCGCGGCTCTCCACGATGCCCACCGCGGTGCGCATCCAGGAAGCGATGCGCTCCCGGACCGCCGGGTGCGTCCAGTGCCCGGCGACCACCTTGCGGAAGAGGCCCATCCGGGTCACGATGTGGCCGTACTCGCGCCCGCCGTGGGCGGACTGGTTTTCGTTCATGAAGTCCATGTCGATCCTGTCGTAGGGGATCTCTTCATTGAACTGGGTGTGCAGGTGCATCAGCAGCTTGGTGTTCGCCTTCAGCCCGGCGATCCAGGATTTCGCGGGCGAGAAGGTGTGCATCCAGGTGATGACGCCGGCGCAGTCCGCGTCCTCCGACGCCTCCACAAAGGTCCTGTGGATCATGTCCGCGCTGATGAGCACGGGTTTGGCCACCAGCGGATAGGGCAGGGCGCCGGAAGCGTTGAGCTCCCTGACGATGATCCCCGCGTGTTCCGCCACGTTGCGCAGGCACGCCTCGCCGTACAGGTCCTGGGAACCGACGCAGAACCAGAATTTGTATTCCCGCTTGCTCAATTTCATCTTTTTCACCTCATGGTTATTTTTTCCGCCCCGGGCGGCCGCTGTCTGTCTGCCGCTTATTGTATCACATCAGAGGCCCGTCTGCCTGATGAATTTTAACTTCCGCGCCCGGCATCCCGTGCGGAACGACCTCGAAGGGCTTCGTCGAATCCGTTTCCACTTCCAGGCTGTCCCCCGTACGGCGCAACGCGAAGCGCGCCGCGGGCGAGCCGTCCGGGCCCGGGACGACAGCTTCCGCTGTCAAGCCGTCCTCCAGGGAGAAGACGTGCAGCGCCAGGCAGTCCAGATAATCGTAGTCCGGCCGGCTGTCGCAATTGCCCAGCGGGATCACGCTGCCGGGGCGGACCAGGAGCGGCAGCGTCATGAAGCCGTGGGTCTCCCTGCGCCAGGCGCCTCCCCGCACCGTCTTGTTGTCCCAGAAATCTGTCCACTCGCCCCGGGGCAGGTAGTAATCCACCTCGCCGGACTCCCTGAACACCGGGGCGACCAGCAGGCTTGCGCCCAGCATGTACTGCCGGTCCAGCGTCTGGGCCGTCAGGTCGTCCGGGAACTCCAGCACCATCGGGCGCATCACCGGCACGCCCGTCCTGTGCGCCTCCACCGCGGCGGCGAAGAGGTAGGGCATCAGGCGGCATTTCAGCCTCACGAAACGGCGAAGCACGTCAACGGACTCCGCGTCAAACAGCCAGGGCACCCGGTAGGAAGAGGAGCCGTGCAGGCGGCTGTGCGTGCCCAGCATGCCGAACGCCGCCCAACGCTTGTACACGTGCGCCGGCGCGGTCTGCTCAAAGCCGGAAATGTCATGGCTCCAGAACCCAAACCCGCAGTGCGCCAGCGACAGCCCGCCGCGCAGCGTCTCCGCCATGGAGACGTAGGTCGCGCTGCAGTCTCCGCCCCAGTGCGCCGGGAAACGCTGGCCGCCCGCGGTCGCGCTGCGCGCGAACACCACCGCCTCGCCCTTCCCGCGCACGCGCTCTATGGTCTCAAACACCATCTGATTGTACAGATAGGAGTAGTAATTGTGCATCCTCAGCGGGTCGCTGCCGTCAGAATACCTGACGTCCCTGACCGGGATGCGCTCGCCGAAGTCGGTCTTGAAGCAGTCCACGCCCATCCTGAGCAGACGTTCCAGGTGGGCGCAGTACCACGCGCGGGCCTCCGGGTTGGTGATGTCCAGCACCGCCATGCCCGCCTGCCACAGGTCGCTCTGCCAGACGCCGCCGTCCAGTTTCCTGATGAAATACCCCTTTTCCATCCCCTCGTCGAAAAGGCCGCCGTTCTGGGCGATGTAGGGGTTGATCCACACGCAGATCCTGAGGCCCTTGCCGTGGTAGCGCTTCAGCATGCCCTGCGGGTCCGGGAAAGTCTCCGGGTCCCAGGCAAAATCCGTCCATGCCAGGCCGCGCATCCAATAGCAGTCAAAATGGAACACGGACAGGGGGATGTCCCGCGCTGCCATGCCGTCGATGAAACGGGTCACCGTCTTTTCGTCGTAGTCGGTGGTAAAACTGGTGGACAGCCACAGGCCGAAGGACCAGGCCGGCGGCAGGGCCGGGCGGCCGGTGAGCGCGGTGTAGCGTTCCAGGACTTGTTTGGGCCCCGGGCCGTAGATGAGGAGGTAGCGCAGGCGCTCCCCGGGCGCGGAAAACTGCACCCGCTCCACCTTTTCGCTCGCCACCTCAAAGGAAACGTCCGCCGCGTCCTCCACCAGCACGCCATACCCCCTGCTGGTCATGTAGAAGGGGATGTTTTTGTAGGCCAGCTCGCTGGCCGTGCCGCCGTCCTCGTTCCAGATGTCCACCGTCTGGCCGTTTTTGACGTAAGGGGTGAAACGCTCGCCCAGCCCGTAGACCAGCTCCCCCACGTCCAGCATCAGCGAGTCTAGCATATACGCCCTGCCGGTCTGCCTGTTGAAGGCGTGCGCCATGCCGCGGGTTCCGCTGGAGGTCAGCAAGCTGCCGTCCCCCAGGAAATCAACGCCCCAGCCGTCCCCATGCACGAAAGCCTCCAGGCTGCCGGTCCTGAAGCGGTATCCGTCCCCTTCCCGCGTGAAGGCGACCCGGGGGTCCTCCCCGCGGACGTCAAAGCGCGGCCCCGGGTCAGGCGCGCCCTTGAAGTGCGTGACTTCCACGCGCAGCACGTTTTCCATCGGGGAGGACAGGCGGACGTTCAGCGCCGGCATGTTCAGGTTCGCTCCGCGGTTGCCCTTCACGCGCCGGGTGGCGGCCAGGATGTCCAGGGCCTTGCCCTCGAAGCTTGCGCGGAACACCTCCGAAGCGCAGTTCATCTCGTATTCCGGCCTGGTCATCCAGTACCCGTTCGTAAACTTCATATATTCTGTCCTTTCGCCTTGCCGCTCATTCCCCCGGGCTCGTCCTGCGACGCCCGCCAGTGCGCCTGGACAGCGCCGCCCGCCCCTTCCACCGGGTCGGTATCGGGCAGGGGCACCGCCCTCGCCCGCGCTTTGAGAAGTCCGTAGTCCGCCATACCGCCGCGCCGCAGGTCGGGCCGCTGACCCTTTGGGTAAGCCCCGGCGATAAAGAAATCCGGCGAGGAGCGCAGGAGCCTGTGCCCTGTGCCGGCGGGCAGCAGCAGCGCGTCCCCGGCACTCACACGGACTTCCGTCCCATTGGGCCCGCCCAGCATCAGGTCCGCCCAACCGCGCAGGCAGCCCAGCGCTTCGTGCGCTTCCGCGTGAAAATGGTGGAAGGAGTACACCCCGTCCACCCAGACGCCCGTCCAGCCGTTCGCCGCAAACAAACTGTCAAAGCCTGCCCTTCCATCCGGAAAAACGGCAGGATAGACGATCACCGGCAGCGCGGCGTTTGGGAAGGGCGGGTTTTCCGCGAGATGGAGCAGCCTGGCCTCTTTCACCTTGTCCTCCCTGGTATGTACCTGAGACAATTATACATACTCCCCCGGAAAAAGGAAGAAGGCGCGCCCACTAAAAAACCGCCCCCCGTTCAGGGAAGCGGCAGG
>CAZJCB010000041.1:0-13539 GCA_964544245.1 uncultured Christensenella sp. | reverse complement strand
CTTTTTTCATGGGAATCCTCCTTCAGTGTTCTGAATCCGCCTGATAACATAGCCTTTTGGCGCCGCGTTGTCAAGGATGAATCCACGTTTTCTGCCCCTGCGGGCGGAAGCTGTCCCAATCGATGCTCCGCCGGCAGGCCGCCCGGGTGCGAAACCTCAGCGGACCGGCACGCCCGCCTTTTGCGCGGCGGCCGCGACGTGGTCATAGGCCGCGGCGTATTCCTCAAAGCTTCCCATGTGCTCCAGCAGTACGGGGGCGTCCGGCGGCAGATGCCCGGCGATGGTGAGGAGCACTTTTTCATAATCAAGCGCGCCTTTCCCGGGCGCCGTTTCCCGGATAAAGGCCGTGTAGGACGCTTCCATCAGGCTGTCCTTGATGTGCGTGCTCCTGACAAAGGGACCCAGCTTTTCAAAGCATTCCCGGATGAATTCCAGCGCGAACAGGGAGCGCCTGGGGCTGTTGAGCATGTTGACGAAATCCATATGCGCCGCGAACTGCTCCCTGCCGACGTCCCGGATGAGCTGCAGGTACCCGTCCGGCCCGTCGGGCACCATCCAGGGCATGGGTTCCAGCGTATAAAAGGCTCTGCGGGGCTTCACCGCGTCAATGATCTCCCGCACCGAGACGACCACCAAATCGTAGGTTTCCCGGGAGTAGTTCTCTTTGTACGCGCCGTCCCAGCGGCTGCCCCGGGAGCCCGCGATGTTCACGCAGCAGGGGACGCCCATCTCGTCCGCAAATGCCAGCTGCGCCTTGGCGTACGCCAGCGCGGCCTCCCGCTCTTTCCGGTCCGGAGCGATGACGTTCTTCCAGACGCCGACCTCCGCGACCACCGCGCCCGCTTCCTTTGCGGCCTGGAAATACTCCCGGGCGAGCGGCCGCGGGGCGGCGCTGTCCACGGGGCTCGTGACCGCGGCGAAGCGGGATTTCCTCAGCAATTCCGACCATTCCTCGGGGCCTGACCATTTTCCGGTGACCGTTCCGCCCAGTTTCATTTTATTGCCTCCTGTCAGGGTTCAGATATGGATCGAACTTTTCCTGATTGTACCATCCCTTGGTTATGTTGAAAACCTATGAAGAGCCCGGGGCTCTGCAGCGAAAAGCTGTGGCCTTTTCAAATCACTTCCCTTGGGATATGATGGAGCGGAACTCAAACGCATCCCACCGGCACAGGCGCCGGCAAAGCAATCAACACGAGGAGGACAGATTATGCCCGCACCCTTGCTTGGCACCGACATGGTGACCCAAATCGGCATCCTGGTCCATGACATCGAGAAAACCAGCAAGGAGTACGCGAAGCTCCTTGGTGTCGAAGTTCCCAGACGCAGCGTCACGGACATCGAACCCCTGGCGCAGACCAAATACATGGGGCAGCCCAGCCAGGCCCGCGCGAAACTGGCCTTCTTCCACGTGGGGCCCAACGTGGACATCGAGCTCATCGAGCCTGACCACGAACCTTCCACCTGGCGGCACGACCTGGACCGGAACGGGGAAGGATTCCACCACATCGCCTTTGTCGTCAAGGGCATGAAGGAAAAGACGAAAGTCCTCGAAGGACACGGCATCCCTCTCCTGCAGACCGGGGAATATACCGGCGGCCGCTACGCCTATTTTGACGCGACCGAACCGCTCAAAGTGGTGCTGGAACTGCTGGAGAACGACTGAGCCTGATCTCTTCCCTCAAATAGAAGCCTTGGGGCCGCGCCTGCCGCGGCCTCTTCGCGCATCGACCGAAAGCGCAATGGAGATTGCCGGATTTCCTTGAGACTTTGTCCCTGTTTGCCTATACTGGGCGGACCGGGGCCGAACCGGGCGCCGGGCGCGAACCGCCCGGACGCGAAACGGTTGAACGGGTATTTCCGCACTGTTTGGAGGATAAGGTATGCTGGGTGTGCTGGTCAACGCTGCGGCGGTCGTCCTGGGCGGGGTCATCGGCCTGGTATTCGGGCGTTTCCTGACGGAAAAGCTGACCAGGGCCGCCATGACCGGCATCGGCCTGTGCACGCTCTACATCGGTTTTTCGGGCTCCCTTCAGGCGGAGAACCCGCTCATCCTCATCGCCGCCCTGGTGTTTGGCGCCGTGGCTGGGACCCTGATGGACCTGGACGGCGCGGTGAACCGGCTGGGGGAGAAGGCGCAGAAGCTGGCCCGCGGAAAAGGCGGCAGGGTGGCCGAGGGCTTTGTGACCGCCTCGCTGCTGTTCTGCGTGGGCGCAATGGCGGTGACCGGTTCGCTGGACGCCGGTCTCAGGGGGGACAACGGCACCCTGTACGCCAAGTCCGCGCTGGACTTTGTCGCCGCCGTCATGCTCGCTTCCACCCTGGGCGCCGGCGTCGCGATGTCCGCGCTGGCCGTGCTGGTGTATCAGGGGGCCATCGCGCTGGCGGCCGGTCTGATCGCTCCCGTCTTGACTCCGCAGGCTGTGCACGAAATGGCCGGCGCCGGTTCCCTGCTCATCGTCGCAATCGGCCTCAACCTGCTGGGCGTCACAAAGATCAAGGTGGCGGACCTGCTGCCAGCCATTGCCGTGGCGCCGGTGCTGGCGCTGCTGGCAGGCTTGTTTGGATAAAAGCGTTTTGGCGATCCCAAAGCCGGTTCCATCATTTGTTGAAATTGCATTTCAAGGTTTCCGTCTCCTCATAAGAAAAAGCCCCGGGTTCATGCCCGGGGCACTGAATTCAGGTACTACCGCTCAGTAAATCGCCGCGACGACCAGGCCGCCCATGTTGTCGGTGGAGGCGATGTAATCCTTTGCGCCGGCGGGCAGGCTGATGCTGGTGTCGCCATTGCCGCCCGCGATGCGGTAAATCTCATACTTCAGGACGCCGTCCAGGTAGACCGCCAGGTGGGGATGGGCGATGAGGTAGTCGATGTATTCCTCCAGGCACAGCCCCAGGGCTTTCATCACCGACGCGTGGGGGACGCCGACGTAGCGGTAGGCGTCCATCTTCAGGTTGATACCGGTTTTGTGGGCCTTGTCCACGGTGTCCGCGTCCGGGTAGCCCTGGGTGGGGAAGCGGAAGATGAGCCCGTATTCCCAGGCGTGCTCATTGAGCCAATCGGCCTGGGGGGTTTCCTGGAAGTTCATCGCGTTGAGCGCGCTGTCAGTGGCGTTGTACACGTCGATGCTGACGGACAGCCCGGTGTGGTAATCGCTGGTGCCGGGATAGGCCACCCGCTCGCGCGCCTTTTCCGTCAGCGCGTCGCCGGAGAAGCGCTCGTCATATTTCGCGACTTCCGTCTGCCAGTAGCCCAGCTGGGTCTGCGCGTCGCGATAGCCTCCGCGCATGATGAAATGCTCAAACCCCGCGGTTTTCGCGTCGGCGACCATCTTGTCCAGCGCGGCGATGGCGGGGGGCAGCAGGGTCACGTTGGCGTTCTCGACGGGGATGCGGTAGGCAGATTCCACACCAATGGATTTCAGTTCCGCTTCCGCCAGCGTAAAGTCGCCCGGCATTTCATGCCAGCGGTTGACCAGCAGCAGGCCGCCCATCAGCAGGTCTTTCCGGGTCACCTGCTCCTCGCGCACGTTGGTGATGGGGAAATCGCTGACGTCCAGCACATCCCAGCCCTCTGCCTTCGCTTCAGGCCAGGTCTTGGTTTCGCCGGTTTCCAGGCTGGCCTGCTGTTCGGCCAGCTTCTGGCTGTATTCCTCGACCAGTTTCCGGTTCTCTTCCTCTATGCGCAGGGCCGCGCGGTCCCGTTCTCCCTTCTGGTATTTGTCCATCAGGACAAAACCGGTCGCGAGCAGGGCGAACAGCACCAGCAGGGCGATCGTCCATTTCAGCAACCTGCGAAACGGGTCCGCCTTCTTTGCGTTTGACATCTTCATCATCCTTTCGCGCGGCAAGCGCAGGTGGACTCCCCTGGAATCTGTTCCAGATATAACAGAAATGTAACAATATGTCAACAGACGCCGTTTTTTCCGTGCTTTTTTATGACGGGGCGATGCCGTCCTCTTCTTCCAGCAGGAGCGCCAGGGCCTTCGCCGCGCGTTCCTCGTCCGAGCCTTCGGCCAAAAGGGTCATCTCCCGCCCTGAAAGCTTGCCCAGGGACAGCAGGCCCAGCATGGACTTGCCGTTGAAGGTCCCGCGGCCGTCCTGCAGCAGGATGTGGGAGGAGAAAGCGTTGGCCGCGCGCGTCAGCCTGCCGGCGCGCTCCGCCGTAAAGGGCAGTGTGCCGCCCAGGATTACCTTTTGCCTGATCATTTGCCGCTCCTCTCCCGGGGTCAGGCCCCGTCAGGATGATCCTTCGGCAGGGCCTGGGATAGTTTCATCAATCTCTGCATCTGATGCTGCGCGCCGGGCTTGGAAAGCGGCGGGTCCATCATCCCGCCCAGCTCTTCCAGCGAGGCGTCCGGCTGGCTCAGCCTAAGACGGGCCAGCGCTTCCAGCCGGGGCGGCAGGGCGTTCAGCCCCCGCTGAAGGGACAAGGCCTCGATGGCTGCCACCTGCCGCTGAGAGGCCGCCAGCTGGCGCCCCAGGTTGGCATGGTCACAGTTGACCGCGCGGTTGGCGCTTTCCCTGAGGCTTTTCTCCGCCCGGCTGTTTTCCAGCGACAGCACGCTCAGCGAGGCGCCCATCAGCTTGAGCAGTTCGGCCGCCTGGTCTCCTCCCTTGAAGTAAACGACCGTCTGGCCGCGGCGCTGAACAAGTCCCGCTGTGAGGCCGCATTGGCCCAGCACACGCCTGAGCCTGGCCGCGCGGGAGGGATCCTGGTACACCCACTCTGTGTGGTACCCGCGGCGGGGGTCCGCCATGGAGCCGCAGGCCAGGAAGGATCCGCGCAGGTAGGCGCGCCTGCAGCAGGTGCGCCGCATGACCCGGCGCGGGGGGGCAAAACGCTCGCCGCCCTGTTCGTCCGTACGCAGCATGCCCTGTTCGCGCAGCAGCCGGTGCGTATCCTCGTCCGACAGCTGCAACAGGTACTGCCGGCGCCCCGCCGTGCGTGTCCGCAGCAGCAGCCGCGGCCGGGCGAACGCGGGTCCGGAGGCGTTGAACAGTTTCAGCGCTCGCTGTAAAACCGAGGCGTTCTCCGTCCTGAAACCCAGGCTGACCTGGTGCCCGCCGGATAGGGTCATGACCGACGCGCCAAAAATCAGGGCGCCCAGTTCCGCGGTGACGCAGCAGCGTTTCGCGCCTGGCAGCGCGGAGAGTTCAGCCTTCACGCGGGAGGAGAAGCTCATCCTCAGGCCTCCGGGACGATGCGCACCTCGGGCTCCAGACGGACCCCGAAGCGCTCCAGCACCCGGCGCTGCACCTCGTCCCTGAGGGCAATGAAATCGGCCGTTGTGGCGCTGCCCAGGTTGATCAGGAAGCCGGCGTGCTTTTGACTGACCTGCGCGTCGCCGACCGTGAGCCCTTTGAGCCCCGCTTGCTCGATCAACGCGCCTGCGAAATAGCCGGGCGGTCGCTTGAAGAAAGAACCGGCGCTAGGCCAGGCCAGCGGCTGTTTTTCCCGGCGCAAGGCCTGGAACTCCGCCATCGTGGCGTACAGCGCGTCCCGCTTGCCGGGCATGAGCCGCAGGGTGACGCCCAGCACCACCAGCCCTTCATCCATCATGCGGCTGTGGCGGTAGGACAGGCGCGCTTCCTCCCGGGTGAGCGTCAGGCGCCTGCCATCGGGGGCGAGGCAGTCCACGCTCTGGATCACTCCGGACATTTCCGCGTTGTACGCGCCGGCGTTCATGACGGCGGCGCCGCCCAGGGAGCCGGGGATGCCGGCCGCGAACGCCAGGCCGGCCAGTTCCCTGTCCGCGGCGAAGAAAGCCAGCGTCTTGAGCGGGACCCCCGCCTGCGCGCGGATAACAAGACCGTCGGACTCCATCCTGGAAAAATTCTGCCCGAAGTGGATGACCAGGCCGTGATAACCGCTGTCCGGAATCAGGAGGTTGGAGCCATTGCCCAGGAAAAGCACCGGCACGCCTTCCGCCCTGGCGGCATCCCAGGCCAGCGCGGCTTCTTCCGCGTCCTTCACGTCCAGCAGCCACCGGGCTGGGCCGCCCGTCCTGATGGTGGTCAGACCGGACAGCGGCACGTTTGTGAGAAAGCGCGTTTCACACAGCGCCCGCCACGCGTGCCCAGGGTCAAGAGTCATGCCTGTCCTCCGTGCTGATGACATTCTATCATGTAAATATTGACGCCGCAAGCGCCATATCTTCCATTTGCCTAAATTTTTCAGATAAACAGCCTTTTCCGGATCTCTTCCTTCAAGGACTTGTTGTGCTCGATGCCCGCCAGCATGGCCGCGACGACCAGCATCGGGATGGCCGCATAGACCGACCAGCCCAGTTCTATCCTTCCGTGCGCGCTGAGGTCCAGGATGATTTCAATCCCGATCAGGAAGAAGGCGCCCAGCAGTACCAGGCCGGCCGCGCGGTGCAGACGGTTCATTTCCAGCCTGCGGAAGACCAGCAGCATGGCCAGGGTCACAAGGCCGGCCAGCACCAGCAGCGGCAGGACGACGCCCAGGTACCAGGAGAAACCGTCCGTCAGCGCAGCGGTCATCGCCAGGAAACCGCACAGCGCCAGCACGTCCACGGCGACGTATACGTAGGGGCGCTTGAGCTTAAACAGCAGGGGGACCGCGAAAAAGCACCACAGCATCGCCAGCGTGCCCATCACAAAAGGCGACCAAACGCCGCCTCCGTCAATAATGTCCAGAAGCAGTACGATCAGCATGGGAATCAGCGCCGCGATGACCGACAGCTGCCGCGCGTAACCGCGGTCGATATGGCTGATGGCTTCCTCGATGTTGTCCGGGTAGGGGCTTTCGGCCGGTTCGCCGGCGGGCTGCCTGGGGTTGATGACAGGCGTCTCGCACAGGGGGCACTTGTTCAGGTCGCGCGCCAGCTGCACCCCGCATTGCACGCAATAGGACACGATGGTTCCTCCGTTCATCTCTCAGGCGGGAAACCCCGCACAGATTCTCTCGAACAAGACCGTTACGCCCAGTTTGACCAGGCCGATAAAAAAATCCCTCTCCACGTCGCTTTCCCTGATGGTGATTGAAAAGGTGATGCTGGTTTTGCCGCAGGCGCTGATGATCCCGCAGGTGAGCGGCGTTTTTTTGGAGCGCCCCAGCACTACGTCCATGCGCTCCACCTGCCGTTCCATTTCAGGGGGCATGTCGACCCGGCCCAGGTTGGTCAGTGTGCTGGTCATGTAGCGTTCCCCCGTGGCGTTGAACATGATCTTCAGCGCCAGGGTCTTGATGAACAGCGGGGCGGCGCGCAGCAGGATGTTCTGTTCCGCCTTCACGTTGGCTGAAAACCGCGCGTTGAGCATGGGCTCCAGCGTCTCGATCCCCATGTAGTGGCTGACGATGGCGATCAGATCGTCCAGGCTGTACCCGCCGAAATCCGTCCGCACGGGAACGTTGACATAATAGGAAAAGTTCCTCAGCGTAGCGGACGGATACACTTTGCGCAGGTTGACCGGAAGGGAGAGCTTGACCGGTCTGCCGCCCCCCCTGCGCCCCTCCTCCTTCTTCCTGATCAGCGCCTGCAGCAGCAGCGCCGCGAGCAGGGAGTTGACCGTGGTCTTCCTTTCGCGGGCGGCGCCCAGCAGGCGGTCTGTGGGCAGGATGCCGGTCACCACGCGAAGGAAACCATGCGCCTGCGGCGTGCCGCGCAGCTGCCAGGCGGGCTCCTCTCCCCTGGGCCGGGTCACGTTCCTGGCGTATTTGGGAAAAGAGTCTTCCCATTCCGCCGCCTTGGGCTCCTCCCGGGTATCCAGGATGGGCGGGGTGGCGGGGATGCGTTTGCCATAGCGCAGAGAGAGATACTCCGCCGTCAGCGTCGTCAGGAAACTGATCGCGCCGCTGCCGTCCGCCAACGCGTGGAAAATCTCCAGTGAGATCCGCTTCCTGTGGCAGCGCAGTCGGAAAAGGAAATCCTGGCTGCCCGCAAGGTTCAGGGGCATCAGGAAGTTGCGCGCGTCGGACTCCACCGTCGGGCCTTTGTCCTGCCGGTCAAAATAATGCCAGAACAGCCCGCGCCGCAGCCGGTAGGCGAACAGCGGGATGCGCCTGAGGGTCAGGCTGAGCGCCCGCTGCAGCAGCGCTTCGTCCACGTCTTCCTTCAGGGTGACTGACATGCGGTAAAGCGCCATCCAGTTTCTGGTGCGCGCTGCGGGATATATCTTGGCCGCGTTGTCCAGCCGCAGCCAGGCGGGCATCCCCGGGCCAGGTTTCTCCTTCACAGCCGGCCGTCCAGGAAGTCGCGGACCAAAGCCTGCGCCTGCCTGGCCTCGGGCACCGGGTAGAGCGGATAGACATGCCACATGCCTTCCTCAACATAGATCTGCGAACGCACGCCCGCAGCCTGCAGCCGCGCGTGGATCTCCCGGTTTTCCGGCAGCAGGATCTCGTCCCCGCCGGTGATGATCAGCGTTTCGGGCAGCCCGGCGAGGTCTCCGAAGAGCGGTGAAACCAGCGGGTCCCGGGCGTCGTGGCCGTTGAGGTAATACGCGGCCGACTTGCTGATGCCCTCGCAGCTGAGCACCGGATCCCGCCCCATCAGCCGGCAGGCCTCAAGGGACTGTTCCAGGTCCACCCAGGGGGAGAGCGCCGCGATTTTCTCCGGCTGCGGCAGGTTCAGTTCCTTCAGTTTCAGCGCCAGCGCGAAGCACAGCCCGCCGCCGGCGGACTCGCCCACAAAGGCGGTTTCTTCAGGCTTGTAGCGCGTAAGCATCAGCCGGTAGGCCGCCAGGGCGTCCTCCAGCGCGGCGGGGTAGGGGTGCTCGGGCGCCAGCCTGTAGCCCAGGCAGAGGGCTGCCCGGCCGGTTTCCAGCGCCATCAGGCTGCCAAAACTCCGGGCGTGCTCCAGGGTGCCCGAGACATACCCGCCTCCGTGCAGGTAGAGGATGGATTTGCTGACCTGCCCGTCCAGCGGGAACACCCAGGACGCGTCGCAGGTGTCCAGTTTCGCTTCGTAAGCAGCGGTTTTGTTCGCCGCCGCGCGGGAACCCAGCGCCGCCAGCCCGTCCTGCAGCCTGCGCTGCCTGTCCAGGTCCAGGGCGTTGAGGAGGGGGTTGAGCAGGCTGATCTGCGCCTTGAGCAGGGAACTGATCATGCTGGGCATCCGGTTCCGCCTTTCCAGAGGGAATGGGTCTGGCATGATTGTACCACGCGCGCAAAGACACGGGCAACGCGTGGAGCGGGACAGGAAACCGGCTGCCTGTTTTGGCAGCCGGTTGCTGGGAGATGCCGGGCTTTCCTGGTTTCAGCCGGCAATCAGCGGCCTGACCGCCAGCAGTATAGCGTAGAACAGCACGAACAGCAGGGTGGACAGCGAGAGGAACATGGAGACGAACTCCGCCTCCTCGCGGGACTCTGAGTACACCGGGAGCACGAAGGGCGCGGGCAGCACCAGCATCGTCAGGATGGCCAGCAGCAGCCAGGGGTCGTAGGGGATGACCTGGAACAGCAGCAGGGTCAGCCCGCCGCCGACAAGGAGCACCGCGGCCGCGCGCAGCAGCATGACAAGCCCGGCTCGCCTGAGCAGCCTGCGTTCCAGTTTGAGGTCATAGCCGATGCTGAGCAGGATGAGCACGGCGGTCGGCGCGCTGACGAAGCCGCAGACGGAGTCGATGACCTCGCCCGCCAGGGTGCCCGTAATCAGGCGGCCCAGCCCTGTGACGCCGACCAGCAGGCCCAGGACCACGGCGATGATGACAGGGTTTTTCGCCACGTCCCTGACCGCGTCGCCCAGGGGCTGCTTTTCGCCTGTCTGCCGCCTGAGCAGGAACAGGTAGATGGTAAACACGAACACTTCCTGGCCCAGATCGGCCACAGCGATGCTGCCCATGTTCCCCTGTCCCGCGAGCAGCAGGAACAGCGGAAAGCCCAGCATGCCCATCTCAAAGCCGGCCAGGGTGAAGGGCAGCAGGGAGGTGAGGCGGCCGAACCGCTTCTTCAGCAGGAATCCCAGCGCGAACAGGAGAAGGCAGATGCCCAGCACGGTCAGCGCCGTGGCCAGGGTGCTGAGCGTGTAGTCCACCTTGTAGAAGGCCTGGAAAATGACAAAGGGCAGGGTGACCCTCGTGACAACGGTTTTCAGCGCCGCGACGCCTTTCGCGTCCAGCAGGTCCGTCCTGCGGATCAGGGCGCCCAGCGCCAGGGCGATGAGGATGGGCAGCAGTTTGGTCAGCAGGGACTGGATGACGTCCATTCGCTTTCCTCCGGGCGTGTACTCCTGCCCATTTTATCACATTTACGGGTCTCCGGCGCCCTTTCCTGACAGGGTTTTGACGGCAGTTCCTGACAGATTTGTTGTGCGGGACCTGCCGATAGGCTATAATGCTCACCATGGCGGCGCGATCGCCGCAAAGAGGAGACGATTATGCGAAAGACCAAGATCATCTGTACCCTGGGTCCGGCTTCCAGCACCAAGGAGGTCATCAGGGAACTGATCAGGGAAGGAATGAACGTCGCCCGCTTCAATTTTTCGCACGGCAGCCACGAAACCCACGGAGCCCTGTTCGCGCAGCTGAACAAGGCCCGCAACGAACTGGGGGTGGCCGTTGGCACCATCCTGGATACCAGGGGCCCTGAGATCCGCACCGGCAAGTTCAGGGACGGCAAGGCTGTACTGAAGGAAGGAGCCCTGTTCGACCTGCTCACCGGCCCCATGATCGAAGGGGATGACACGCAGACATGGATCACCTATGCCGGCCTGCCCCATGACCTGGGCGACAGGAAACGCATCCTGCTGGACGACGGGCTGATTGACCTGGAAGTGCTGGAAGTGTCCGACACCCGCATCCGCACCCGCGTGATGGCGGGCGGGGAGATCAATGACCGCCGGGGCGTCAACGTCCCTGGGACGCGCCTGTCCATGCCCTATCTGAGCGAGCGGGACAAGGAGGACATCCTTTTCGGCATCCGCACCGGGTTTGACATCGTGGCCGCCTCTTTTGTGCGAACGCGCGAGGATGTTCAGGGGATGCGTGATTTCCTGGACGCGAACGGCGGGGCGCACATCCGCATCATGGCCAAGATCGAGAACGCAGAGGGTGTTGACAACCTGGAGGACATCATCAAGACCGCTGACTCGGTGATGATCGCCCGCGGGGACATGAGGGTGGAGATCACCATTGAGGAGATCCCCATCATCCAGAAGCGCATCATCAAGGTGGCTTCCATGGCCGGCAAGCAGGTCATCACCGCCACGCAGATGCTCCAGAGCATGGTCGAACATCCCCGCCCAACCCGTGCGGAAATCACCGACGTCGCCAACGCGATTTATGACGGCACCAGCGTCATCATGCTCTCGGGCGAGACCGCCAACGGGAAGTATCCGGTGGAATCGGTGCGCGCCATGGTGCGCATCGCCGAGCGCACGGAGCGGGACATCAACTACAAGCGGCGCTTCTTTGTGGACAACATGTACCAGGACGCGCACAATGTCACCGACGCCATCTCCCACGCCACCTGCCTGGTCGCATACAGCCTCAGCGCCAGGGCCATCATCACGGTCACCAAGTCCGGCACCACCGCCTACATGATCAGCCGCTTCCGCCCGGACATCCCCATCATCGCCTGCACCCCGGATTCCACTGTCTGGCGGCAGATGAGCCTGTCCTGGGGCGTGACCGGGCTGATGGTGGGCGAGGAAAAGATCGTCGAGGTGCTCTTTGACCATGCCATCAACGCCGCCAAACTGGCCGGGCATGTCGGCGCAGGCGACCTGGTGGTGCTCACCACCGGCATCCCGCTGTCCCAGGCCGGCAGCACGAACCTGATCAAGGTTGCCTACGTGCCTGACTGAAGGATAAACACTGACGGTTTATTCGCCGCGCGGCAGCCTGCCGGGCGGTTTTCTTCACCTGAATATTAAGGAATGTTTACGGAAAGATTGCAAAGCTTTGGACCCCACCCTATAATGAAGCCTGCCGCGCGGGCTGAAAACGGCGCGGACCGAAAGGGAACAATGATGACATTTGACCCGCGCAGCCTGGTATTCGCGCTGAAAGAAAACGTCAGCCGCGTCATCGTGGGCAAGGACGAGGCGATCGAACTGGCGCTCATCGCGCTGCTTTGCCGCGGCCATGTCCTGATTGAGGACGTGCCCGGCGTCGGCAAGACGACCTTGGCCGCCTCCCTGAGCAAGTCGCTGGACTGTTCCTTCCGGCGCATCCAGTTCACCCCAGACGTGACCCCTTCCGACGTGACCGGTTTTACGATGTACAATGCCCGCAGCGGGGAGATGGAGTTCCGCCCGGGCGCGGTGATGACCCAGATACTCCTGGCGGATGAGATCAACCGCACCTCGCCCAAGACCCAGTCCAGCCTGCTGGAGGTGATGGAGGAGAGCCAGGTGACGGTGGACGGCGTCACGCATAGGCTGCCGCAGCCCTTCATGGTGCTGGCGACCCAGAACCCGATTGACTTTGTGGGCACCTATCCTCTGCCCGAAGCGCAGATGGACCGTTTTTTTCTGCGCGTCACCATCGGCTACCCCTCCATCGAGGAGGAGATGGACGTGCTGGACCGCTTCTCCAGTTCCGAGTCCCCGCTGAAGACCCTGCAGCCTGTGTGCGGCACCGCGGAGATCCTGCAGATGCAGGAACTGGTGGGGACGGTGTACTGCAGCCGGGAGGTGCGTTCCTATGTGGCCACCATCGCCGCCGCCACCCGCAGCCATCCCTCCCTCCAGCTGGGCGTGTCCCCCCGCGGCGCGATCGCGCTCATCCGTTCGGCGCAGGCCTGCGCGATCCTGGCGGGGCGGGCCTATATCCTGCCGGACGACGTGCGCCGCATGGCGCTCAGCGTCCTGAGCCACCGGCTCATCCTGACCCCCGAGGCGCGTATGAAGGGCGTTTCCGCCGAAAGCATCCTCTCCCGCCTGATCGAAACGCTGCCGGTGCCCGGCGCCAAGGGATGACCGGGCGCCTGTACGCGGCGCTGAGCGTGCTCGCGGTGACAGGGCTTTCCGCCCTGTCCCTTGGCGGGCAGATTTTTTATTTCCTGTCCTGGACCCTCATCCTGATGATCCTCTACGGCCTGCTCAGCGTCCTGCTGGGGAGGCGGCTGACCAGCCTTTCCCAGCGTCTGGACAGCCTGAAAGTGGACCGCGGGGGAACGGGAAATCTGGCGGTGGGACTCAAAACGATGAACCCCCTTCCCCTGGGCCCGGTGGGATTGCGCCTCTCGCTGCCGGACGGGCGGGGAGAGGTGAGGATGCGACCGGGTTTCTTGGGCGAGCGGGAGGCAAGCTTCGCCCTGCGTTTCCCGCACGTAGGCGTCTGGCGCTGCGGCGCGGAGAGCCTCCTGTTCACGGATCTGTTCGGGCTGTTCAGGATCACCAGAAAAGTGAAGGCCGACCTGCCCCGGATGGCGGTGCTGCCGCTGGGTTTTGAGGTGCAGCCGCTGACCTTCGCGCGCATGGACGACGGCCGCGCGCTGCCCAACCGCGCGGGGGAGGACGTCACCTCGCCGGAGGACACCCGGCCCTACCGCCAGGGCGACCCCTTCAAGCGTATCCACTGGAAGCTGTCCACCAGGGCGCGGGAACTGGTCGTCCGCCGCTTTGAGGT
>CAZJCB010000040.1:0-13567 GCA_964544245.1 uncultured Christensenella sp. | reverse complement strand
GGTGTACACCGCCTTGCAAAGCCTGAACCCGGCTTACGCCATCCTGCCGGCCCACCTGTTCACCTTCTACTTCGGCATCATCGCGGACATCACCCCGCCGGTGGCCCTGGCCGCGATGGCGGGCTCCGCCATCGCCAAGTCCAACCCGCTCAAGTCGGGCCTGGAGGCCACTCGCCTGGCCATCGCGGCCTTCCTGGTGCCCTACATCTTCGTCCACAGCCCGGACATGCTGATGCTGGGCGCGCAGTGGTACGAGGTGGTCCTCATCGCGGTCACCTCCCTCATCGGGATGTTCGGCGTGGGGATGGCGGTGGAGAATTACTGGGACAGCAAGCTCAACGTGCTCCAGCAGCTCATGGCGCTGGGCGGCGGGCTGCTCTTGATCATCCCCGGCCTGGTGACCGACGGCATCGGCTTCGCCCTCATCGCGCTGGTCATCCTCTGGCAGCTCTTCCAGAAACGGCAGGCGAAAGGGAAAGCCGCCGGATAAGCCCCCATTGGTTTCCCAATGAAAACCCGCGCCTGCGGATGTCCGGGCGCGGGTTTTTCGCACTGTCTTTCCAATGAACTGCTCTACCATTTGTTGTTGGGCAATAATTCCGGGTCAAGGGACGAAGTCCCTTGCCTGGGGGGTCGGGGGATGGAATCCCCCAGGGATTCCTCATCTTGGCGGAGTATTAGGGTCAATCCCCAAAGGCGATGTTGATGTTGCGCGCGGCCTTGACGATCTGGTCGTCCTTGTCCACCGGCTTGGGCTTGCCGGCTACGTCTTCCAGCTTGTTTTCCGTGATGCCGCCGTTCTTGAGCGCGACGGTGAGGCCGAAGCGGCCTTCCTTGATGAGCCTGGCGGCGTGCACGCCGAACTGGGTGGACAGCACGCGGTCATAGGCGCAGGGACTGCCGCCGCGCTGCATGTGCCCGGGGATGACGGTGCGGCACTCGACGCCGGTGAGCTCTTCCAGCTGGGCGGCGATGTCCATGGACACGCTGCGGAACTGGCGCTTCGCCCGCTCGGCCTCGCGGTCCTTGCGCTTCATGCCGGCCTCTTCCACCGTCATCGCGCCCTCGGCCGCGGCGATGATGGTGAAATGCTTGTTCATCCGGGCGCGCTCCTCGATCACCTTGGCGACTTTCTTGGGTTCATAGGGGATCTCCGGCAGCAGGATGACGTCCGCGCCGCCGGCCATTCCGGCGTACAGCGTCAGCCAGCCGGCTTTGTTGCCCATGATCTCGATCACCATGCAGCGGTCGTGGCTGGCGGCGGTGGTGTGGATGCGGTCGATGACGTCCGTCGCGATGCCCACCGCGGTGTGGAAACCGAAGGTGAAGTCTGTGCCGAAGATGTCGTTGTCGATGGTCTTGGGCAGGCCGATGACGTTGAGGCCTTCCTGGCTCAAGAGGTTGGCCGTCTTGTGCGTGCCGTTGCCGCCCAGGGTCACCAGGCAGTCCAGCTTCATGGCTTTGTAGTTCATCTTCATCGCGTAGACCTTGTCCACGTTGTCTTCTTCCACCACCCGCATATTCGCGAAGGGCGTGCGGCTGGTGCCCAGGATGGTGCCGCCCAGCGTCAAAAGGCCCGAGAACTGGTGCTGCTGCATGATTTGGTAGTCCCCGTCGATCAGCCCGCGGTAACCGGCGCGGATGCCGACGATCTCCGCGTCCAGGGTCTGGTAGGCCGCCCGGGCGACGCCCCTGATGGCGGCGTTGAGGCCGGGGCAGTCGCCCCCGCTGGTCAGGATGCCGATTCGGATGCTCATATATTCACCTCTTCCTTGGCTGATAAAACGGACAGGGGGCAGGCCGGGGGAATTCCATTCCCCCCAAACCCCCTTGGCAAGGGACTTCGTCCCTTGACCCATTCAGGATCAATCGCTTTTGCGTGATGTCCGGACAAGTATCCACATCAGGGGAACGCCTGGAAATTGGAGGGTTTTGTTATCGGCAAAGATTCTTTTGGGGCATGATTCCGGGGGATGAGATCCCCCGGAATCCCCCTGGGTGCGGTTTATTTGATGCCGAAGATGCCCAGGATGCCGCGGGTGATGGTGCGCCCGACAGAATACCCGGCGCCGGAGGCCGTGGAGCGGGTAAAGTTGTCCAGCATCTTCTCGCCCAGGCTCTTGACGGTCTTCTGCACCTTGGGTTCCTTGGCGGGCTTGGGCTCCGCCGCCGCGGGCACCTGGTGCTGCGGCTCGTACTGGCCGGTCTGGGGGTTGTAGACCAGGACCGGCGGGGGCGCCTGCTCCACCTTGCGGACCTGCTGCTGCGGCTGGGGCGCGGGCTGCCAGGAAGGCTGCGGCGCGGGGTAGCTCACCGGCTGCTGCATGTCGCGCTGCACGTACTGCCCGGTCGCGGGGTCGAACACCTGGATGGAGCTCTTCTGGGGCAGCGGCTCCGCCTGGGCCGCGGGCTCCACCACGCCGGCCTCTTCCAGGATGACGCGGGCCGTGCCCAGGACGCCCTGGGAGGAGAACTTGGCGGAGAGCATCTCATAGGCGCTCTCGCGGTCAAAGACCTTGGTGTATTTTTCCTTGACTTCGCTGGTGTCGATGATGGTTCTGCGCAGGGACTCGGATATGAACCCGATGGCCGACTGCGGCGGCAGGATGACGGCCCGCTGGGTCACGCTCGGCGCGCCGTCCTCGTCCAGGAAGGACAGCAGGGCTTCGCCGGTCTGCAGCTGGGTGATGGCCTGCTCCGTGTCAAAGGCGGGGTTGGGCCGGAAGGTCTGCGCGATGGTCTTGATGACCTTCTGCTCCAGCGGCGTGAAGGCGCGCAGCGCGTGCTGCACCCGGGCCGCCAGCTGGGAAAGGACGGAGGAGGGCACGTCGCCGGGGTTCTGGGTGATAAAGAACACGCCGACGCCCTTGGAGCGGATGAGCCGGATGGTCAGCTCCACCTTGTCCATCAGTTCCTTGGGGCAGTCCTCAAACAGGAGGTGCGCCTCGTCAAAGAAGAACACCATGCGGGGCAGGTCGCTGTCGCCCTGCTCGGGCAGCAGCTCATACAGTTCCGCCAGCATCCACAGCATGAACACGGAGTACATATTGGGCCTTAGGAAGAGCTGGTCCGCCGCCAGGATGTTGATCATCCCGTGGCCGTTCTCATCCCGCACCAGCCAGTCGGACAGGTCCAGCGCCGGCTCCCCGAAGAAGAGGTTGCCGCCCTGGTCTTCCAGCACGGCGATGGCGCGCTGGATGGAGCCCACGGAGGCCTTGGCGATGTTGCCGTAGCGCAGGGTGTAGTCCCCCGCACGGTCGCCCGCATAGGTGAGCATGGCGCGCAGGTCCTTCAGGTCGATCAGCAGCAGGCCCTCGTCGTCGGCGATGCGGAACACGATGTGCAGCACGCCCGCCTGGGTGTCGTTGAGCTGCAGCATGCGAGAGAGCAGCAGCGGGCCCATCTCGCTCACCGTGGTCCTGACCGGGTGGCCGGACACGCCGTACACGTCCCACAGGTTCACGGGGCTGGAGTGGGGCGTAAAGTCCTCCAGGCCGACCGTGTCCATGCGCTGGCGGATCTTCGCGTTCAGCTCGCCCGGCTTGGCCAGCCCGGCCAGGTCGCCCTTGACGTCCGCCATGAAGACGGGCACGCCCAGCTGGGAAAAGGCCTCGGCCAGCACCTGCAGGGTCACGGTCTTCCCGGTGCCGGTGGCGCCGGAAATCAGCCCGTGGCGGTTGGCCATCTGGGGCAGCATCGTGACCTGCCCCTCCTGACTGGTTCCCAGCCAGATTTTGTTGTCCAGCAGCATTCTCGTTTCCTCCGTTCGTTTTTTCCAATGGCGCATCTATCCAATTGTGGCGCGTTTGGTCGCTTTACCGCATTTTAACACAAACAGGCCTTTGCCACAAACAGAAATTGAACAAAGGCCGGCTGCATTCAACCCGCCTGGACCGGAAAACCGCCGACCAGGGCGGCCGCCTGGGCGGAGATGCCCTCTTCCCGGCCCTCGTAGCCCAGGCCCTCGGTGGTGGTGGCCTTGACGGACACGCGGTCCGGGGGCAGCCCCAGGGCCCGGGCGATGTTCTCCCGCATCTGGGGGATATACGGGGCCAGCCTGGGCTTCTGCGCCAGGATGGTCAGGTCGCACTGCAGGGGGAGGAAACCGTGTTCCGCCAGGATGGCGCGCGTCTTTTCCAGCAGGACCAGGGAGGAGATCCCCCGGTATTCCTCCCGGCTGTCCGGGAAATGGCCGCCGATGTCGCCCAGGGCGCAGGCGCCCAGCAGGGCGTCCGTCAGCGCGTGCAGGGCCGCGTCCGCGTCCGAGTGGCCCAGCAGGCCCTTATCGTGGGGGATGGTCACCCCGCCCAGCACCAGCGCGCGCCCGGGCACCAGGCGGTGCGCGTCAAAGCCTGTGCCGGTCCGGAGCCCGGCACGGAGCAATCCTTCCGCCATCTCCATATCCCCCGGCCTTGTGATCTTGAAATTCACCGCTTCTCCTTCCGCCAGGCTCACCGATTCGCCCAGCAGTTCGACCAGCCCGGCGTCATCCGTCAGGCTCTGCGGGTTTTCCGCGTAGGCGCGCAGGATCAGCCCCCGCCGGAAGCCCTGGGGCGTCTGGACGGCGTACAGGTTTTCGCGGCTGACCGTGCGGGTGAGCCCGGCTTCCAGCCGCCGCAGGGTGTCGCTGACGGGCAGCGCTGGCACCGCGGCGCCGGTCTCAAAGGCCAGGCGAATGACCCGCCTGATGAGGCCCGCGGAGGGGAAGGGCCTGGCCGCGTCGTGGATGAGCACGATGTCCGCGTCCCCCGGCACCGCCTTGAGCGCGTTTTCCACCGAGTGCCGCCGTTCCCGGCCGCCCGGCACCAGGTGTTCCAGGGGAAGGCGGGCCGTTTCCAGCGCCTCTGCAAACGCGCTCCGCTCCTCATCCCTGACCACCAGGATCAGGTCGTCGCAGTGCGGGCGCAGGGCGCGCAGGGCGTAAAGGAAGAGCGGCGAGCCGCCCAGGGGCAGCAGGGCCTTATTCATCCCGGCGCCCAGGCGGGCGCCCGCCCCGGCCGCCACGACGATGCCGCAGACCTTCACGAGAGGTCCTCCCCGGAGAGCCGGCTGAGGATGAAGTCGAAGATCTCCTGGGCGTTCCCGGCCCAGGCGGCGCGGAAGCGTTCGGCCAGCTCCGCCGTGGGCACGGACAGGTCCAGCCTGAGCAGCTGCATCCCGCCTTCGGAAATGCCCATTGCCGCGTGGTACTCGTTGCGCCCGGCATGGCTGATCGAGGCGAACAGCTCCCTTTCCAGGCGCATTTTCTCCCGGAAAGCCGGCGCGGCGGCCTCCGCGCGCTCCAGCCTGCTGCCGCCCAGGCGCTGGACGAACAGCCCGATGGCCTCCTCCCCGGCCGGGGTGATCGCATATCGGTCGTCGCCGGGCACCGCTTCTTTGGAGACCTGGCGGCCCAGGGTGAGGTCGTGGAGGGCCGCCTGCAGGTCAAAGTAGTTCATCAGGTCGTTTTCCACCATAAAGGTGATGAGCTGCAGGTTGGTGCAGGGGCCCAGCTCGCGCAGGGCATACAGGGCGAGCAGCTTGCGCTCCAGGTCCCCCAGGCGGTACTGCGGCAGTTCAGCCATGCGCCCCTCCTCCCTCTACCGGGTCCCCCGACCAGAATTCCCGGGCCTGCGATGTGATTTCATCAATGGAATATACCCTTCTCAGCGCCAGGTGAGAAGGGATCAGTTCCCGGTAATCCCGCTGGGCGTAGCGGTCGTCCATCAGGAGCAGCACCCCGCGGTCCGTTTCCGAACGGATGAGCCGCCCCGCGGCCTGCAGCACCTTGTGCATCCCCGGGAAACGGTAGGCGAAGCCGAACCCGTCGCCCATCGCCTCCTCCATGCGCTCCCGGAAGCGGTCCCTCTCCGGGTTGACCTGTGGTAGGCCGACGCCCACGACCATCGCGCCGATCAAGGCGCGGCCCGGCAGGTCCACGCCCTCGGCGAACACGCCGCCCAGCACGCACAGGCCCAGCAGGGGCGCTTCGTCTTTCAGGAAAGCGTCCAGGAAATCCGCCCGCGCCGCCTCGTCCATCCCGGGCTCCTGGGGGATGAGGGGCAGCCCCGGGGCCAGGTCCCGCAGCAGGGGCTCCGCCGCCCGCAGGTAGGCGAAGGAGGGGAAATAGGCGATGTACTTGCCGGGCCTGGCATGACAGAGGGCCAGGATGGCCTTAGCGGCGGGCAGCAGGCTGGCGGGGCGCGCCGCGTAGCGGGTGTTCAGGGGCAGCTGCAGCGTGAGCAGGTGCTCCTGCGGGAAAGGCGAGGGCAGCGACAGGCAGGCGTCCTCCCTGCCCCCGCCCAGCAGGCCGCGCATGGCGTCCAGCGGGCTGAGGGTCGCCGAGTAATACACGCAGCCGGCCATCCGCCCGGTCGCTTCCTTCAGGTGCGGGGCGGGGTTGAGGCACAGCACGCGGACGCCGCCTTTGCGCTTGTCCGGGTCATGCAGCACGGCGTAATCCTCCGGCTCCTCCAGGGCGCGGCGGAAGGCGGAAAGGAAGCAGACGAGGTCGCGCGCCAGACCAGCGCCGCCGGGGCTGTAGGACGCGCCAAGGGCGTCCAGCAGCGCGCCGGCCGCGTCCAGCAACCCTTCCCCGCGGCCGTCCAGGGCGTCGCCCGCGAGTTGGCCGAGCAGCCTGCTGTAGGCCTTGTACAGCCTGCCGGAGCGCCCGTGGGCTTTGCCGGCCTCACGGCGCAGCAACGCCAGCCGCTGCGCCTGCAGGGTGCCCGAGAGCATATCGCGGGCGCGGTCGGGCAGGTTGTGCGCTTCGTCGATGAGCAGGGTGACCCCCCTGGGCTGGTCAAACACCCGGCTCAGCCTGACCTGCGGGTCCAGCGCGTAGTTATAGTCGCAGATGACCAGGTCCGCGATCTCGCACAGCGAGAGGGAGAACTCAAAGGGGCAGAGCCGGTGGCGGCCGGCAAGGTCCAGCACGAAGGCTGTGTCCCAGTTTTCCGCCCCCAGGGACTCCTCCATCGCGCCGCCCAGGCGCAGGTAGTGCCCCTTCGCCCGCTCGCAGTGTTCCGGGTGGCAGCGCATCTCCTCCATTGGGCAGAGCTTTTCCTTGGCAGAAAGCACCAGGGAGTGCGCCCGCAGGCCCTGCGCGCGCATCCGATCCGCCTCTTTCTGGGCGGAGGCGCGCTGGGTGCCCCTGGCGGTGAGGCAGAAGACCTGCTCGTTGAGCCCCTGCCCCAGCGCCTTGAGCGCGGGGTAGAGCACCGCGGCGCTCTTGCCGGTGCCGGTGGGCATCACGGCGAACAGGCGGCGCTTCCGGGCGACGGCGGTGTACACCTGGGCCGCCATCTCGCGCTGGCCGGGGCGGTATTCCGCGTAGGGGAAAGGCAGGTCCAAAAGGGAGGCGTCCCGCTCCTCCTTCAGCGCCAGCAGCCTTCCCTGCCAGGCCGCCCAGGGGAGGAGGAGGGAATAGAAGGCTTCCCGAAGGCGTTCCCTGTCCCAGGAAACGCTGAAGGAAGCAGTGATTTTTCCCCGGCGGGTCACGTAGCTGACCCTGAGGCAGACCTGTTTGATCCCGTCCCTTTGGGTAAGCATGAAACCGTAGCACGCCGCCTGCATGAGGTGCTCCGGCAGGGGCGCGTCCGGCGGCGGTTCGGGGGAAAGCTTGATCTCCTCGATCAGCGGCGGGTCTGCCTGGGCCTCATAAAGGTCCATCCGGCCGGAGACCTGCACCTGAAGGCCTTCCGCCTCGCCCTCCCAGCGCAGCGTTTCCTCCGCTTTCCCGCGGCTCTCGCCCTGGCGCGCCAGGTGGCCCTGGCGGCCCAGTTCCATCAGTTGCCTGGAGACCGGCATGATGTCCGGCGGGAAGACGGAAAAGGCCACCAGCGCCCGTACGGACACCCTGAGCGCCGCGCGCTTCCCGCTCACGGCAGGCCCTCATAACGAACTTCCACCAGGCACAGCCCGCAGGCCGGCGCCGTCGGCCCCAGCAGGAGCCGGTCACTGGCGGCGAGGGCCTGTGAAAAGGCGGCCGTCCCCAGCCTGCCCTGGCCGACGTAGACCAGGGTGCCCGCGATGATGCGCACCATGTTGTACAAAAACGCGTCCCCGGATACGCGCAGGACCAGTTCGTCCCCCTGCCTGTCCAGCGACGCCTCCGTGAGGGTGCGCACCGTGGTCCTGGCGCTCCCGCCCGCGGCCTGGAAGGCCCTGAAATCATGCGTCCCCGGCAAGTCCTGCAGGGCGGCGCGCATCGCATCCATATCCAGCGGCTGGGGCACGAACGCCGTGAAAGCGCGCCGGAGCGCGCCGGGCTGGCGGCGGTTGAAGATACGGTACTCATAGGTCTTGCCCCGGGCGGAAAAGCGCGCGTGCAGGGCGCCGGAGACCTGAAGCGACGAAACGACCCGGATGTCCCGGGGCAGGAGGGGGTTGAGCACGAACGGCCATTTGTCCCCGGGGATGGCGGACAGCGTGTCAAAATGCGCTCGCTGCCCCAGGGCGTGTACCCCGGCGTCCGTGCGGCTGGCCCCGGTGACGGGGGTTACGCAGCCTGTCGCCTTGCCCAGGGCGCGCTCCAGTTCCTCCTGCACGCTGGGGCCGTTGAGCTGCCGCTGCCAGCCGGCGTAGGCGGTGCCTTCATATTCCATCCCCAGCAGGATGCGCTTGGGCACAGGGGCTGTCACCCCAGGAACCCCGGCAGCAGCAGGACAAGGTAAAGCGCCCCCATGCTCAGGAAGGCGACGAGGTCCCGGCGCCGCATTTTCAGGATGTGCAGCCGGGTGCGGCCTTCGCCGCCCCGGTAGCAGCGGGCCTCCATCGCCATCGCCAGGTCGCCCGCGCGGCGGAAGGCGCTGATGAACAGGGGCACCAGCAGGGGGATCATCGCCCGGGCGCGCGCCATGAGGTTGCCGGTCTCAAAGTCGGCCCCGCGGGCGGTCTGCGCCTTCATGATCTTGTCGGCTTCCTCGATGAGCGTGGGGATGAAGCGCAGGGCGATGGTCATCATCATCGCCATCTCGTGGGCGGGGAAACGGATGACCTTCAGCGGCGAGGCCAGCCGCTCCAGCCCGTCGGTCAGGGTGACCGGCGCAGTGGTCAGGGTCAGGATGCTGCTGCCCGTGACCAGGAAAACCAGGCGGAAGGAGAAATGCAGGGCGTTGAGCAGGCCCTCCTGCCAGATGACGATGCCGCCCAGGCGCAGCAGTTCACGGCTCCCCGTGCCGAAAAAGAGGTTCAGGACAAAGGTGAAGACCACCAGGATGCGCATGGGCTTGAGGCTTTTCACCATCATGGAATAGGGGAGCCTGGACAGCCAGGTCACCAGCGCCAGGTAGGCCGCCACCGGCAGGTACATGACCAGGTCTTTGACGAAGAAGATCCCGATGATGTACAGGAAGGCGAGCAGGATCTTGGCCCTGGGGTCCAGGCGGTGCACCGGGCTGTCCACCGGGTAGTACTGGCCCAGGGTGATGTCACGCAGCATCACCGGCACCCCCCTTGATCAGCCTGGCCAGCTCGTCGGCGATCTCCTCGATCAGGCAGCGGTCCGGCAGGTCCAGGCCCTTTTCCCGCAGCAGCCGCGCCAGCTTGAAGCCCTGGGGCACGTCCAGGCCCATCGCGGAGAGGCGCTCGTACTGGGAGAACACCTCCAGGGTGCTCCCCTGCATCACCAGCGCGCCCTTTTCCAGCACCGCCACGCGCGTGGCCAGCCGCGCCACGTCGTCCATGGCGTGGGAGATGAGCACGATGGTGGTGCCCGCGCGGTTCAGCCGCCTGACGTCCTCCAGCAGGAAATCCCGGGCCCTGGGGTCCAGCCCGGCCGTCGGCTCGTCCAGCACCAGCACCCGGGGCTTCATTGCCAGCACGCCCGCTAGGGCCGCGCGGCGCATCTGCCCGCCGGAGAGCTCAAAGGGGGAGCGCTTGCTGACCTCGGCAAAGTCAAGGCCCACGGTGGCCATGGCCTCCCGCACGCGCGCGTCGATTTCCGCTTCCGGCAGCCCCATGTTCCTGGGCCCGAAGGCGACGTCCTTGTAGACGGTCTCCTCGAACAGTTGGTGTTCCGGGTACTGGAAGACGAGGCCGACCCTGAAGCGCAGCGCGCGGCGGTTCGTGTCCTTCCCGTTGATGTCCTGCCCGTCCAGCAGCACCTGCCCGGAGGTGGGCTGCAGGAGGCCGTTCAGGTGCTGGGCCAGGGTCGACTTGCCGGAGCCGGTGTGCCCGATGAGGGCCAGCAGCTCTCCGTCCCCGATCGTAAGGTCGATGTCCCTGAGCGCCACGGAGGTGTTCGGCCCGTTCTTGTAAACGTGGCTCAGCTTTTGGAGCACGATGGGCACAGGCGCTTCACCTCCCTTACCATGTCTTCGACCGTCAGCACGTCCAGGTTCGCCTGGACACCCCGGTCCCTGAGCAGCTTGGCCAGCCGGGTCATCGGGGGCACGTCCAGGCGCAGCTCGCGCAGCATGTCCACCCGGGAGAAGATTTCCCTGGGGGCGCCGTCCATGACGACGCGGCCGTGGTCCATCACGAACACCCGCCCCGCGCGGGCGGCTTCCTCCATGAAGTGGGTGATCCACACCACGGTGATCCCCTGCTCCCGGTTCAGCCGGAGCACCGTGTCCAGCACCTCGGAGCGGCCCTGGGGGTCCAGCATCGCGGTGGCCTCGTCCAGGATGAGGGCTTCCGGCTGCATGGCCAGGATGCCGGCGATGGCAACGCGCTGCTTCTGCCCGCCGGAGAGCAGGTGCGGCGCGCGGCTGGCGAAATCCGTCATGCCGGTCAGGCGCAGCGCCCCGTCGATGCGCGCGGGCATCTGCTCAGTCGGCACGCCGATGTTCTCCAGCCCGAAGGCTACGTCGTCATATACCATCGTCGCCACCAGCTGGTTGTCCGGGTTCTGGAAGACCATGCCGGCCGTGCGGCGGATGTCCCAGGTGTGCCCGGCGTCGCCGGTGTCCATGCCGCTGACCCTCACGCTGCCCGACGTGGGCAGGAAGAGGCCGTTGAGCAGCTTGGCCAGGGTGGACTTGCCCGAGCCATTGTGCCCCAGCACGGCGACGAACTCCCCGCGCTGGATGTCGAAACTGACCCCGTCGATGGCGGGCTCCGCCTCCGGGTCGTAGCGGTAGACCAGGTCCTGCACCTTCAGGTGCGCCGTGTCCTTCATGCCGTCTCCCCGCGGTTGAACGCTCCGCGCATGTCAAAATGCCGGTAAAAATCCTTCACGTAATCCAGGAACCGGTCCTCCCGGATGGCGAGCCTCGCGCCTTCCATCAGGCGGGTCAGGTAGCGCAGGTTGTGGGCGCTGCACAGCCGCGCGCCGGTGATCTCATCGGTGTTGAGCAGGTGGCGGATGTAGGCGCGGGAATAGCTCCCGCAGGCCTCGCAGTCGCAGCCCTCCTGGATCGGGCCGAAATCGGCTTTGTACTTCGCGTTGCGCACAACCAGCCGGCCCTGGGGGGTCAGCACGGTGCCGTTGCGCGCGACGCGCGTGGCCAGCACACAGTCAAACATGTCCACCCCGCGCAGGACGCCTTCCAGAAGGCAGTCCGGCGTGCCCACGCCCATCAGGTAGCGCGGCCTGTTGCCGGGCAGGCAGGGCAGCGTCACGTCCAGCATTTCATACATCAGTTCTTTCGGCTCGCCCACGGACAGCCCGCCGATGCCGTAGCCGGGGAAATCCATCGCGGCCAGCGTCCGCGCCGATTCCTGCCGCAGATTGGGGTAGAAAGCGCCCTGCACGATGGCGAAGAGCGCCTGGTCCGGCCGGCTGTGCGCCTCCTGGCACCGCTTCGCCCAGCGGTGGGTGCGCTCCATGTCCTCCCGCGCCTTCTCTTCCCCGCTCGGGTAGGCCGTGCAGACGTCAAAGGCCATCGCGATGTCGGCCCCCAGCCGCTCCTGGATCCCCATGGCGGTTTCGGGGCCCATGAACAAGGGGCTGCCGTCCAGGTGGCTGCGGAAGGACACGCCTTCCTCGGTGACCTTGTTCAGTTCGGCCAGGGAGAAGACCTGGTAGCCGCCGGAGTCGGTCAGGATGGGCCTGTCCCAGGCCATGAAGCGGTGCAGGCCGCCCGCCTGGAGGATCAGATCCTCCCCCGGGCGCAGGTGGAGGTGGTAGGTGTTGGCCAGCAGGATCTGCGTGCCGATATCCTTCATCTCCCGCGAGGTCATCGCCTTGACGACGGCCTGGGTGCCCACCGGCATATAGACCGGGGTCTCCACGTCCCCGTGCGGGGTGTGCAGGGTGCCCAGGCGCGCGCCGGACTGGCGGCAGGTGTGCAGGAGTTCAAAACAGACAGGTGCTGTACTTGACAATCAATGCTCCGTTCAGGAATGGGATTTCATGATCTTTCGAAAAATGGGTCAGGGGACGGAGTCCACAGCCAGGGGGTCCGGGGGATGAGATACCCCCTTTGCTGCCCCTCCCTTGCCTCAGGGCGCGATGTCCGGCCAGACGCGGGTGAGCATGTCCAGTTCGGACCGGTAGGGGTCAAAATGCCGGCTGTGCGGAAAGCTGTCGGGCAGGGTGTCCGGCGCGCAGACGAAAACCATCGCCTGGCCGGTGATGGGGTGGCTGAAGCTCAGGCGCATGCCCCAGAGCGCGATAAGCCCGCTGGCACCTTCCCTGTTGTAGCGCGCGTCGCCCAGCAGCGGGTGGCCGAAGTGCGCCATCTGGGCGCGGATCTGGTGGGCGCGCCCTGTCTGCAGCTGCACCGCGACCAGGCTTTGCTCTTCGCTGTGCGTTACGGTCTGCCCGTAAAGGACCGCCTCCTTGCCCTGCAGCCTGAGGTATGGCGGCAGCACGGTGACCATGTTGGTCTCCGGGTCCTTGCTCAGGATATCCTTCAGGGTGAAGCGGTCCGGGGTCTCGCCCCGGCAGACCAGCACGTATTCCCGCTTCAGGGCCCCTTCCCGGATCTGGGCCGCGAAACGCGCCGCGGCTTTGCTGGTGCGCGCGAAGACCAGCAGGCCGCCCACGGGCCGGTCCATCCGGTGCACCAGGCCGAGGAAGGCCTCGCCGGGCTTTTCGTATTTCTCCCGGATGTAGGCCTTCAGCAGGCTCAGCATGTCCCCGTCCCCGGTGCTGTCGCCCTGGGTGAGCAGGCGGGGCGGCTTGAGGGCGACGATGACGTGGTTGTCCTCAAAGAGGATGGGCGGCGCCGTGATGGGGCTCAATGCTGTTCTCCTTTGGCCTGCCAGCGTCCGCTGGCGCCCGCGGGCAGCACGCCGCCGGACGAGACCGGCAGGCACAGTTCCCGCGCGTCGATACTGCCCTTGAGGCGGCCGGGGATTGCCCGGCTGAGGATGTTCCCCAGCACGGCCGGCTGAAACCCGGTGGTGTAGCCGTTGATGAGGAAGAAGAGGGGGTTTTCTGACAGCAGCTGCGCGCACAGGGCGGCCAGGGGGTACAGTTCGTCTTCCAGCTTCCAGACCTCGCCGCCGGGCCCGCGGCCGAAGCTGGGCGGGTCCATCAGGATGCCGTCATAGGTCTTGCCCCGGCGGATCTCACGCTGCACGAAGGCCTTGGCGTCTTCCACGATGAAGCGGCAGCGGTCCTCCGGGGCGCCGGTGAGCGCGCGGTTTTCCTTCGCCCAGCTGACCATGCCCCTGGCCGCGTCCACATGGGTGACCA
>CAZJCB010000039.1:0-13912 GCA_964544245.1 uncultured Christensenella sp. | reverse complement strand
CTATGTGAGGCACAGATGACGTCTTCGCGCTCAATTTGACATGAGGCACTACGACCCGGCCGGCCCGCTTCAGCGCAGCGGTCAGCCTTGTCCGTACCATGCAGCTGCACAGCGCATCCCATTTTCATGAATTTGTTGTATTTATAAAGTAGAGTCTGAGTCTGTATCCGGGTCTGAGTCTGAGTCTTGGTCTGGGTCTGTATCGGCTTGATTCGCTTGCTTTTTAAAGCGTCCGCTTAAATTTGAAGCGTTCGCTTGAATTTGAAGCGTCCGCTTGCTTTCGGTACCGTTCGCTTGCGTTTTGAAGCGTTCCCTTTAATTTGAAGCGTTCGCTTGAATTTGAAGCAAGCGGTTGCATCCGCCGGTACAAATCAACCTTCACCCGCGCTTACCTTCCGGCTACTCCGTTCCTGAGGTTCCCGAGGGTGCGCGGATTCAGCGAACCCGCCTTTGAAGCCAAAATTAAAAGAGAACGCAGGCAGTCAGACGCCGGGGAACCTTGCTTTGGACACGTATAAAAATCAGCGCCGCCCTGCCGGACGGTACCCTGCCGGCACAGCGTCAATATGACGTAAACGTGGAAAAATAAAGGCTTTTTCCGATTGACAGAGGGCAGAAGGCATGATAAAATTTATATGTTCGTTGTGCTTCTCAAACAAGAGACAGGCAGGTTTTTTTATGAGGGTGTGCCGGGTGGATGACCTTAGGGAAAGCATCGTTACGCCCACGGCTGTATGCCTGGGCGTATTCGACGGAGTTCACCTGGGGCACCGCCGCCTGATTGAAGAAACGCTCCGCGCCGCAAGGCAAAAGGGGCTGGAAGCCTTTGTACATACTTATGATCCGCTGCCCATGTGCGTCATCGCGCCGGAAAAGGCCGGAAGCGAACTGACGCCGCTTCCGGCCCGCCTCAAACTGATTGGGGAAGCCGGTATCCTCCATGTTGCGGTGAGCAGTTTCAACGAAGCGCTGCAGCATATGCCCGGCAGGGATTTTTTTGAGCAGGTCCTGCTTGGAAAACTCAACGCCAAACACATCGTCGCCGGATTCAACCACCGATTCGGATTTAAAGCGGATACGAATGTCAAACTCCTGGAAGAATTGTGCCGGGAGGCCGGCATCGGGCTGAGCATTGTGCCGCCGGTCAGGACAGCCGGTGGAAAACTGATTTCCAGTTCGGCCATCCGCCTGGCCCTTCAGCACGGGGATCTCGGCCTGGCAGCCGAAATGCTCGGCCGGCCGGTGGACGCGGACCTGGCCGGGTGCGTCAGGGATGCCGGCGCCCGCTCCGCAGATTCAGCACCATCATCATTGGAGGTTTGATCACCATGAAAAACCGCATTTCCGCATGGATCGTCCTGGGCATTATCACCATCGCCGCCGGCCTGAGCCTCGCGGTCACAAACGAGGTGACCAAGGGGCCCATTGCGGAGCAGGCCGTGCTCAGCGAGGAGAAGGCCAGGACCCAGGTGATGCCTGGGGCTGAACGGTTTGAAGAGATCACGCTGGACGACGGCCAGGTGCTTTATGCGGCCATCAGCGGCGGCAATACCGTCGGGTTCGTCGGCAAAGCGGAGCGCAAGGGATACGGCGGGACCGTCGAGATCATCGCCGGTGTCGACGCTGAGGGGACAGTGACGGGCATCAACGTCGGCGGAAGCGGTTTTTCCGAAACCCCCGGGCTTGGCGCGAAAGCAAAGGATCCCTCTTTCACCGGCCAGTTCGCCGGAAAAAAGACGCCGGTCAGGATTGGCGATCCATCAAGCGACACCGGCATTGACGCGATCACCGCCGCCACGATCACCTCCAGCGCGGTCGTCGGCGGCGTCAACCAGATCGCCAAGCAGGTCAGCAACTACCTGAACCCGCAAAGCGGGGAAGGCCCTGTCATCACCGCTGAAGGCACGTCCTACGGCGCGGCCGCGGATGGTTTCGCGGGGCCGGTCGCAGTCATCGTCACCGTCAAGGACGACGGCACCATTTCCGCGCTCAAGGTCGGCGACGACCGGTTCTCAGAAACTGACGGCTACGGCGCGAACGCGCTGGCGCCGGAGTTTGCCGCGCAGTTCGTCGGCAAGAGCCTGCCGGTTTCCCTGGACGATATTGAGGCTGTATCCGGTGCGAGCGTAACCACCGGGGCGGTGCTAGAGGCTATCAACAAGGCTTATGACGAGAAAAACATCGTGGCGACCGCGGCCGCGCTGCCGGAAGGCACGACGTACGCAGGCGAGGTCGAGGGCTTCGCCGGTCCCGTCGCGGTGCTGGTGACAGTCAAGGACGACGGCACCATTTCCGCGCTGACAGTGGGTGATGACAGGTTCGGCGAGACGGAAGGCTATGGCGCGAACGCGCTGGCGCCGGAGTTTGCGGCGCAATTTGCAGGGAAAGCCCTGCCGATGCAGCTGGCGGACATCGAAGCGGTTTCCGGCGCGACCATCACGTCCACGGCGGTGGTCGAGGCCATCAACAAAGCCTTCAATGAAAAAAATGCCGTCGGGGAACCGCAAGCGCCGGCGGCGACAGAAATGATCGCCGCGGAAACGACCCCTGTGCCGACGGAAGAACCTGCAGCGGTCCCTGAAGACGCGGTGACTGTCAGCAAGGACGGCTACGCGGGGCCTGTTTCCGTAACACTGGGCTTTTCCCGGGACGGCTCCATCAGTTTCATCGCCATCGGCGACGGGGGGTTCAGCGAGACCCCCGGCCTGGGCGCCAAGGCGCTTGAGCGGGAATTCCAGCAGCAGTTCATCGGTAAGCTGCCTCCGCTGAGGATCAAGGCGGCGGATGAGGCGCAAGCACCCGATAACTTTGACGCCATCGCCGGCGCGACCATCACCAGCCAGGCGGTACGCGACGCCATCAACGAAGCCCATGCCGGGCTCTTCCCGGTCTCCGCCGCGACGGAAGAACCGCTTCCCACCGCGGCGCTGGACGCCGGGCTGAGCGCTTCGCTCAGCAAGGAAGGGTTCATGGGGCCGGTTGCCGTGCAGGTCAGTTTCAACGGGGACGGGACCATCTCGGAAGTTCTGGTCGGCGACGGGCAATTTGCGGAGACGGAAGGATACGGCGCGGCGGCGCTTGAGGAAAGCTTCTCATCCTCGCTGATTGGCAAACTGCCGCCCTTGAACATCAGGGGTCAGGGGGAAGCTGCGTCAATCGGGAACGTTGATAAAATCGTCAACATCGACTCCGTGACCAGCTCCACCGTCACGACGCAGGCCATCCTGGACGCTATCAACGAGGCGCACGCCACCCTCTTTCATACCCAAGCGCCTGTAAGCGATGAAGACGGAACGGCCAACGACGTCACCGTCGTAAAGCAGGGCTTCCTAGGGCCGGTGGCGGTAACGGTCAGCTTCAGCCCCGAGGGAGCAGTCTCGCACATCAAGATCGGCGATGATGCGTTTGCCGAGTCACAGGGATACGGCGCGGGGGCCCTGTCCGAGCAGTTTACCGGGCAGTTCATCGGCAAGAAGCCGCCGCTGAAGATTAGGGGAAACGGCGAAGCGCCCTCCGCGGACACCATTGAAAAAATCACTGACCCTGACGCAGTGACCAGCGCCACCGTCACGACCCAGGCAATCGTGGACGCGGTGAACGAAGCATTCGGATCAAAGCCGTAAGACGGTTTATGCACAGAAAGGCAGGCATAGATTTGATGAGACTGAGTTTCAAAGGCGGCGTCCATCCGCTCAGGGAACTGCATGAGGGCAAGGGGCCGAGCAAGGGGAAGGCGATCAAAGCCTTTGTGCCTAACAGCGTCTGCATCCCCGTTGACATGCATATTGGTGCCCCCAGTGCGCCTTGTGTCGCCAAGGGCGACAAGGTCAAGCTGGGCCAGGTCATCGCGACCCCCGTCGGTGGCATCGGCATCCCGGTGCACGCAAGTGTCTCAGGCGAGGTCACCGCGGTCAGTTCCAGGCAGATGCTGAACAAACTGCCCAGCGCCTGCATAGAGATCGCGAACGATTTCCAGGACGAATGGGTCCAGACGCAGGGATTTGGCGACGTGGAAACCGCTCCAGCGGACAGGATCATCCAGGCTGTCCGCGACGCCGGCATCTGCGGGCTGGGCGGCGCCTGCTTTCCCACGCACGCGAAAATGAGTATACCGGAAGGGAAAACGGTGGATACTGTTATCCTCAACGGCGCAGAATGCGAAACCTTCCTCACAAGCGACCACCGGCTGATGCTGGAACACCCGGAACGTATCGTCAGCGGGCTTCGTGCCATCATGCGGGCGATGAAGGTATCCCGCGGAATCATCGCGGTCGAAGACAACAAGAAGGACGCTTTCCAGGCCATGCAAAAGGCGGCGCTGGGACGTGAAGGCGTCAGCGTCGTCCTGGTGAGGACAAAATACCCGCAGGGCGGCGAGAAACAGCTGATCGAGGCGGTCACCGGGCGCCAGGTGCCTTCGGGCGGCCTTCCCATGGACGCGCACGTCAACGTGTTCAACGTCGGCACCGCGGCCGCCGTGGCGGACGCGGTGATTGAAGGCAGGCCGCTCGTCAGCCGCGTAACGACCGTAACCGGCTGCGTGAAGGAGCCGGCCAACCTCCTGCTGCGCGTCGGTACGTCCTTCCAGGACGCGATCGACGCCGCGGGAGGCTTCAGCGAGGAACCGGGGAAGATTTTTGCCGGCGGCAGCATGACGGGTATCGCCATCCCCGATATCGCGGTATCAGTGACCAAGGCCAACAACGGTATCGTGGTCCTGGGCGGGAAAGACGCCGTCGTCAAGGAACCCAGCCCCTGCATCCGCTGCGCCAGGTGTGTGCGCGCCTGCCCCATCATGCTCAACCCGCAGAGGCTGAAGGTGCTATGCGACGCGGCGGACCTGGCGGAGGCAAAAAAAGAATCGGTCATGGATTGCATCGTCTGCGGCGCCTGCTCCTACGTATGCCCGGCGAAGCTCGAGCTGAGCCCGTCATTCAAGGAAGCGAAGGAAAAAATCACCGCGAGGAGGATATAGAGGATGAACCTGCGCCTGTCCACCGGTCCCCATCTGTTAAGCAGGGAGAGCACCCGGACGCTGATGCTGGATGTCCTCATTGCGCTGGTTCCCACCGCTGCCGCGGGCATTTACCTCTTCGGCACCAAAGCGGCCTGGGTGCTGGCCGTGGCGGTCATCTCCGCGGTCCTTTGCGAATACGCCTGGCAGAAGCTGATGAAACAGCCGGTACGGGTCAGCGACCTGTCCGCTGTCGTGACCGGCCTGATCCTGGGACTGAACCTGCCGGCGCAGGCGCCCCTGTGGCTGCCCGCCATCGGCAGCGCCATCGCGGTGCTGCTGGTCAAACAGCTATTTGGCGGTCTGGGCCATAACTTTATGAACCCCGCCCTGCTTGCCCGCGGCATCCTGCTGGCGTCCTGGCCCGCGAGGATGAGCGTATTCTACCTGCCCGTCAGGGTGCTTGGCAGCACCAGCGTCCTCCCCTCCCCGGACGCCATGTCCGCGGCGACAGCGCTGATCCGCCCAAGCGGTTACGCGACCTACGACCTGCTCATCGGCAACATCCCGGGCTCCATCGGCGAGGTCTGCAAGATCGCGATCCTGGTCGGATTCCTCTACATGCTGTTCGTGGGAACGGTCACCTGGCATATCCCGGTGGTTTTCGTGGGGACCACAGCGCTGCTCACCTGGGCGCTTGGCGGCGACCCGCTGGCCGCGGTCCTCTCCGGCGGGCTGCTCTTTGGCGCGGTGTTCATGGCGACGGATTATGTGACCAACCCGATGCTGAGGGTGGGGCAGGTTATTTTCGCGGCCGGCTGTGGCCTGATCGTCACTGTCATCCGCCAGTACGGCAGTTATCCTGAAGGTGTCACGTACGCGATCCTGCTGATGAACATCTTGACGCCGCTGATTGACCGCCTGACGAGCAGGCGGGTGTATGGGATGGTGAAGAAACATGCGTAAAGAGAGCAACTTCCGGGGCGTTTTCGTCAATGGCATCCTCAACGAGAACCCGACATTCAGACTGGTGCTGGGCGTATGCCCGACGCTCGCATCGACCACGAGCGCGACAAACGGCGTCGGCATGGGGCTTGCGGCTACCTTTGTCCTTCTGGGCAGCAACATCGTCATCAGCATGCTGCGAAAGTTCATTCCCGACAAGGTGCGAATCCCCGCTTTCATTGTTGTCATATCGACTTTTGTGACCATCGTCCAGATGTTCATCCAGGCCTTTGTCCCCTTCCTGTATGAAGCCCTGGGTCTGTTCATCCCGCTGATCGTGGTCAACTGCATCATCCTGGCGCGCGCCGAGGCTTATGCCAGCAAGAACACGGTGCTGCTGTCAGCGGCGGACGGGCTTGGGATGGGCATGGGCTTTACCGCCGCCCTCATCCTGATCGGCAGCGTGCGCGAGCTGATGGGCAGCGGGACCATTTTCGGCAACAGCCTCTTCGGCGCTTCCTTTGAGCCGATGCTGCTGGCCGTGATGGCCCCGGGCGGTTTCATCCTCTTCGGACTGATCCTGGGGATCGTCAACGCGGTATCCAGCCGGATCGCCGCCAGGAAAGGAGCGAAGGCGTAATGGAATTCACCCTGACGAACTTCCTCTTGTTCATGGTCAGCTGCGTGCTGACGAATAACTTCATCTTCTCGCGCTATCTGGGCTGCTGCCCCTTCCTGGGGGTCTCCTCCAAGGTGGAAACGGCCGCTGGCATGGGCATCGCCGTCACGTTTGTCATGGGCCTGGCGTCGCTGGTCACTTATATGGTGTATTACTACATCCTAATGCCGCTTGGCCTGAGGTACCTGGACACCATCTCTTTCATCCTGGTCATCGCGGCACTGGTCCAGTTCGTCGAGATGTTCCTGAAGAAATCCGTGCCTGCCCTGTACAGCGCGCTGGGGATCTACCTGCCGCTCATCACCACCAACTGCGCGGTGCTGGGCGTCACCATCCTGAACATCACCGAGGGGTACAACCTGCTCTGGTCCGTCCTCAACGGCGTTTTCGGGGCGCTGGGCTTCCTGCTGGCCATTGTGCTGATGGCGGGTGTTCGCGAGCGGCTTGAGTCCTCCAACATCCCCAAAGCCTTCAAAGGGTTCCCGATCAGCCTGGTCATCGCCGGTCTGATGTCGGTCGCCTTCCTGGGCTTCGCGGGCCTGGGCAATTAAGGAGGGATCGGGATGAATATTGATGCCATTGTCAAAGCCGTCGCCGCGCTGGGCGGTCTGGGCGTGCTGTTCGGTGTGATTCTAACTGTCGCGGATAAAATGTTCTCGGTTCCGGTCGACGAGCGTTTCGCCCTGGTACGTGAGGCGGTCGCGGGGGCGAATTGCGGCGCCTGCGGGTACGCGGGCTGCGACGCTTACGCGAACGCGGTCGTCAAGGGGGATGCCGCCATCAGCCTTTGCACCCCCGGTGGCCAGAAGACGCTGGACGCGCTGGCCGGCATCATGAAGCAGGAGAGCAGTGCCACGGAAGTCCAGGTAGCCCGTGTGCTGTGCCAGGGGGAGACCGGGGTCGTCAAGCCGCGGTATGAATACAAAGGGCCCCAGACCTGCCATACGGCCGTCGGGCTGGCCGGCGGGCCGAGCATGTGCACCTGGGGATGCGTGGGCCTGGGGGACTGTGTGCGGGTCTGCCGCTTTGACGCCATGAAGATAGAGAACGGGATCGTCGTCATTGATGAAAACAAATGCACGGCCTGCGGGATGTGCGTGATGGAATGCCCGCGCGGCGTTATCAAGCTGCTGCCAAAGGCCGCCAGGGTGACCGTGCGCTGCCAGAACGCTGCCCCGCCGCGTGAGGCCAGGCTGGTGTGCGACAAGGCCTGCATCGCCTGCAAGCGCTGCGAGAAAGCCTGCGCGTTTGACGCGATCCACGTAACGAACAACTGCGCGCTGATCGACCCGCACAAGTGCACGCTGTGTGGCGAGTGCGTGAAGGTCTGCCCGACAAAGGCCATCGAACAGCTGGCCTGAGGATGGCTGGAAACCCGAAAAATGGAACAGGGGACGAGCGCGCACGGACAGGTCTGCGCGCTTCGTTTTTTTGCCTCCTTCTCCTGCTGCCGTCGCTTCTCCTGCCGCCGCTTCACATAGTGTCTGAGGATCAGGCGCTCAGCGACAGCGAACTGGCAGAGATGCTGTATGCCACTGAACAGGAGGAGGGGACCGCGGCTGACTTCCTGGTATTGCCGGATGATTTCTCCGAGCCTGTCACCGGCCTAGACGGGGTCTTCAATTTGCTGTTGATCGGCGTGGATACCGACCGGGCAGGAATCACGGGGCGAAGCGATACGATGACGCTCGCCGTCCTCAACACGAGGGACAAGACGGTCAGGCTGGTGTCATTCCTCCGGGACCTGTATGTGCGCATCCCGGGGAAGGGGTACAACCGGCTCAATGCCGCTTATGCCTACGGGGGGCCGGACCTCCTGGTGAAAACTATCAGGGAAAACTTCGGCGTTTTCATCGAAGGCTACCTGGCGGTTGATTTCTCCCTCATGGTCAATCTCGTGGACGCCATCGGCGGGATCGGGATAAGCGTTTCGCCTGAGGAACGCAAAGCCCTCAACGGCATCCTGGAATACTACAATTACCTCCGGGGCGACGACGAAAGGCAGGGCAGGCTTGAGAGCGCGGGCTTTGTCAACCTGACCGGGCTGCAGGCGATGTCGTATGCACGCATCCGGAAAATCGACAGCGATTTCGGTCGCGTTGAGCGCCAGCAGAAAACGCTGGCCGCCATTTATTCAAAACTGCAGTCAATGGATAATCGGCTGATTGTGGGAATCATCTTCCGTTTTGCCGGCTGCGTGAAAACGGACATCACACTGGCCGAAGCGGTGGAACTGGCAATGAACGCCTTTGATGCGGCGGATTATAAGGTCCTGGCGCTCAGCGTCCCGGTTGCGAACAGCAGCAGGAACATCGTAAAAGACAAGGCGTATTACCTGATGCCCAACCTGAAAAAGAATGTGGAGGCGATCCGGCTTTTTCTTGGCGGGGCAGCGGATTAAGCCAGGCCGCCAGGCCTGTGAAGGTTGATTTGCTCAGGCAGACCATGTACAATAGTGGGGATTTGGAAAGAGGAGGGCGACAGGATGTACCAACCAGTCATTGACCAGGCCATGGAAAAAATGGAGAAGACGAAGGACGTGTATCGGCGGGAACTGGTGTCCCTCCGCGCCGGCCGGGCAAACCCAAAGCTGCTCGACCGGATCATGGTGGATTATTACGGGACGCAGACACCCCTGAACCAGATGGCAAACATCATGTCTCCTGAGCCGCGGATGCTGACCATCGCCCTGTGGGATCCCAAGGCCATCCCGCTGGTGGAGAAGGCCATCCTGAAGAGCGATTTGGGCCTCAACCCCGCCAACGACGGCAAACTGATCCGGCTGGTGATACCTGAACTGAACGAGGAACGCCGCAGGGACCTGACCAAAGTGGTCTGGAAAAGCGCGGAAGAGTCCAAAGTCGCCGTCCGGTCCATCCGGCGGGACGCGATGGAACACATCAAGAAACTGAAGAAAGATTCTGTGATCACCGAGGACGACGAGCGCAAAGCGCTGGAGGAACTGCAGAAAGTGACAGACAGCGCGATTAAGGACGTTGACGAGATGGCCAAGGAAAAAGAGAAAGAGATCATGGCCGTCTGATGGGCAGGGATCTGGCCGGACTGAAACTGGATGAAGCGGTGGCGCTGCTTCAAGAAGCGGGGATCGAACCGGTCATCCGTTACGCCGACGTGCCTTTTTCAGGCTTTGACCTGACCGGCAGGACGCCCAGGGTGGTCCGGGCCAGCGGGAACGAGTTGCTGGTATCGCATTTCCGCGACCGTTTTCCGGAGGCCTGAATGCCTCAGCACGGGATGCCGCGGCATGTCGCCGTCATCATGGACGGCAACGGCCGCTGGGCCAAAAAACACGCCGTCAGCATCGCCCTGGGCCACAGGCAAGGGGTCGAAGCGCTGCGGGACATCATCCGTTTCAGCAGCGATGAAGGCATCCGGGTATTGAGTCTGTACGCCTTTTCCACCGAAAACTGGTCACGCCCCGTTTCAGAGGTTGGGGCGCTCATGCGCCTGATCGAAGAGTTCTTCTTTTCCGAGATCGACGAACTGGATGAGAAGAAGGTGCGCATCCGCATCCTCGGGGAGAAGGAAACGCTGGCCAAGGGTGCGTACGAGGCTGCCCGCAAGGCGGAGGAACGCACCGCGCAAAACACCGGGCTGCAGTTGAACATCGCGCTGAACTACGGCGCGCGGGATGAGATCCTTCGCGCGGTGAGGCACCTGGCTTCTGTTGCGTATGAGGGCCGGGTCAACCCTGAGGATATCAGCCGCGAAGCGTTTGAGGACTGTCTCTACACCCGCGGACAGCCTGATGTGGACCTGCTGATCCGGACAAGCGGAGAGAAGAGGCTGAGCAATTTTCTCCTTTACCAGTGCGCCTACGCGGAAATGGTTTTCCCGGAAAAGCTCTGGCCTGATTTCTCTCTGGACGACTACAAGGCGGCATTGTCTGCCTTTGCCGGCAGGGACCGCCGATTTGGAGGGCGCGAAGGATGACGTCGAGGGTGCTCACAGGGGCCGGCCTGATACTCCTGCTGCTGCTGGCGCTGTATTTCAGCGGCTGGGTGTTTTCCCTGCTGTGGATAACCTGTGTGTGCATCGCGGTGTACGAAGTCTTCGACGCGCTCGCTTCTTCCGGCCGGCACCGCTTGATTGCATGGCCTACCTGGTCAGCGCTGATTATCGCGATTCCCGGGTTCCTGCTGCTCACTGAGATCGGCTCTCTGCTCCTGCTGGTGCTGCTGGTCGTGGCCACCCTTCTGACGGTGTCCACACTGGTCATGTTCAGGAACCAGCCCCGGCTTGAAGACCTGATGCTGTCCGTCCTGCCCCTGTTCGCCGTCGCGCTCCCCGGTATGAGCCTGCTGGGCATGACAAGGATCGAGCCCATCAACCTGCAGCGCATATTCCTGGCGCTCGCTTTCTTTATCCCGGTGGTAGGGGATTCGCTGGCGTTTTTTATCGGCTCCCGCTACGGCAAGCGGAAGCTGATCCCCCAGGTCAGCCCGAACAAGACGATTGAAGGCGCCATAGCGGGCCTGCTGGGCAGTCTGCTTGCGGCAACCCTGATATTCCTGATCGGCCTGTCCCTGGGCATCCGGCTGCCCGGATATTTTCATTTCGCGGGCCTGGGCCTGCTTGGCGGCGTCGCCGGCCAGATCGGCGACCTGTTCGCGTCCCTGGTCAAACGGCATTGCGGCATCAAGGATTACGGGCATATTTTCCCGGGGCACGGGGGAATGCTGGACAGGCTGGACAGCATACTCTTTTCAGGGACGCTGGTTTATCTGTACCAGGCGCTGCTTTAATCCGGCATGAATAAGCCGCAAAGGATATCTATTCTGGGTTCCACAGGCTCCATTGGCACTCAGGCGCTTCAGGTTGTGGACAGCCATCCGGGGCGCTTTGAAGTAGCGGCCCTCACGGGGCACGGCAACCACCAGCTCCTGTTTGACCAGGTGTGGAAATACCGTCCACGGATGGCCGGGCTGACCTCCCGCGAGGTGCCAATTCCCGAAGAACTCAGATTCTGCGAATGGTTTTTCGGCCCTGAAGCCCTGGAAAGGGCCGCCAGGGACGTCCCCTGTGAAGACGTTTTGGTGTCTGTTGTGGGTATGGTGGGCCTTCAAAGCGTCCTGTCCGCTCGGCAGACCGGGAAGCGCGTGCTGCTGGCCAGCAAGGAAGCGCTGGTCGCCGGCGGACGCCTGGTAATGAACGCCTGCCCGGAAGACGAGGCCGATCCTTCACTGATCCCTGTGGACAGCGAACACAGCGCTATTTACCAGTGCCTGCTGGCTTCCAATGGCAACAGGTTCAGCAGCATCACGCTGACAGCTTCCGGAGGCCCGTTCAGGACCTGGACTGCCCGGCAGGTCCGGGAGGCCAGCCTTCAGGACGCCCTGCGGCATCCCACCTGGAACATGGGCAGGAAAATCACCGTCGATTCCGCGACCATGTTCAACAAGGCGCTGGAAATCATTGAAGCCAGATGGCTCTTCAACGCGGATACCGGACAGATCAAGGTGCTCATCCATCCAGAGAGCGTCATCCATTCCATGGTGACCTTCCAGGACGGCGCGGTACTGGCGCAGATGGGCATCCCGGACATGAAAGTGCCCATCGCTTTTGCGATGTCCTATCCGGAACGGATGCCCTCCCAGGCTCCCGCGCTCCAGCTGGAAAAGATGGGTACATTGCATTTTGAAAAGCCTGACAGGGAGCTTTTCCCGGCCTTGCGGCTTGCCTTTGAGGCGCTGGACGCCGGGGGTACGGCTTGCTGCACGCTCAACGCCGCCAACGAGCGCGCTGCGGGAGCGTTTTTGGAGGGAAGGATCCTCTTCCGCCAGATAGCCCCGATCGTTGAGGAGACGCTCAACCGCCTGGGCGTGCGGAACGACACGGACCTGGACGCGGTCCTGGAGGCGGACGCTGATGCCCGGACTATGGCGGACAGGCTGATCAACGAAAGATTTGCGGAGGGCGCATGACGGTATTCTACACACTTGCCGCGGTATTCATGTTTGGCATTCTGATTACGGTGCACGAAGCGGGCCATTTCTTCGCGGCAAGGGCGCTGAAGATCCCGGTCCGCGAGTTCGCCATCGGTTTTGGACCCAAACTGCTGTCCTGGAAAAGAAAGAAACACGAAACGGAGTTTTTTCTGCGCGCGGTCCCGCTGGGCGGCTACTGCGCTTTCTACGGTGAAGATGACACGAAGGGCGAATACGTGGACGACCCGCGGGCTTTCTCCCGTTATCCGGTCTGGAAGCGGCTGCTGACCATCCTGACAGGGCCGTTGATGAACCTGCTGCTGGCCCTGGTGGTCGCCGTCCTGCTGTTTTCCATCAGCGGGATCCCCCTCGCTTCAGGCCCGTTTACCACCCAGGTGCAGTCTGTTTCCGAAGGCGGCGCGGCCAAGGCCGGCGGTATGCTGCCCGGGGACGTCATCCTGAGCGTGGACGGCCAGCCGGTGACGGACAACCTGCCGGACCTGATCACGCAGAAACCGGGGGAAGCGCCCAGGGAGATGTCGTTCCTTGTCAGCCGTCTGGTCAATGGTGAAGAAATTGAGTTGGAACTCATTTTGACGCCGGTTTTCGACCCTGTTGCAGGCCGCAGCATGATCGGCATCATCATGTCCGTTGGACAGCCCGTCGAGATGGTGCCAGGCACGCTGGGACAGGTGCTGCAAAACGCTGTCCGCCTGTCCTGGCAGGCCGGCTCAGTGGTATTCACCGCGATCAGGAACCTGTTCACACGCGGGGAGGGCATCAATGAGGTCTCCGGCGTGGTGGGCATCACGAAACTGATCGTGGATGAAATCAGACAGACCCAGCTGGAGGGATACCTTTCCCTGATGGTCATCATCTCCATCAACCTGGGGCTCATGAACCTGCTGATCATCCCAGGGTTGGACGGCAGCCGTATCCTTTTCCTCATCGTCGAGGCTGTCAGGGGCAAGCCCATCCGAAGGGAAGCTTACGTGCACGCGGCCGGCATGGTGTTCCTGTTCGGGCTGATGGCTCTGATCACGTTCCGCGACATCATCCGGCTGTTTTAGGCACAGCAATGACAAGAGCAGTCTTTGCAGGCAGTATCAAAATCGGCGGGGGCAGCCCGGTCAGCATCCAGTCGATGACCAATACCGACACGCGGGATATTGAAGCCACCGGCAGACAGATCCTGGCATTGGCGAATGCCGGCTGTGACATTGTCCGCGTATCCGTCTATGACGAGGCATGCGCGGAAGCGGTGCGGGAACTCGTTGAAAACAGCCCGGTTCCCCTGGTCGCGGACATTCATTTTGACCACCGGCTGGCCATCCGATCAATCGAGAACGGCATCCACAAGCTGCGCATCAACCCCGGCAACCTGCG
>CAZJCB010000038.1:2653-14012 GCA_964544245.1 uncultured Christensenella sp. | reverse complement strand
CCGTCCCGTCGGGAGTTGCTCATCCCGTTGACACATATCCCCTCCGGCTCGCTCGAAGAGGGCATCACCCAACCGCCCGGGCACATGCAAAAGGTATAGGCCCCGCGCCCGTCCTTCAGCCGGTGGGCGAGGTGGTACTCAGCCGGCGGCAGCAGGCCGCTGTCCGCGGCCTGGCCGTACTGGGAGCCGTTGATGAGACGCTGCGGGTGCTCGATGCGAACGCCGATGGAAAAAGCCTTGGGCGCCATGGCCAGGCCCTGCCGGTGCAGGGACGTGATGGTATCCCTGGCGGAGTGCCCCGCGGCGATGATGACAGCCTCACAGTTTGTCTCGATGCTCTCCCCGTTTTTTTCATAGACCAGGCTCACCAGCCTGCCCTTGTCAAAGACCAGACTGTCCAGCCTCGCACCGAATACCACCCTGCCGCCCAGGGCCTCGATCTCCCTGCGGATGGAACTGACGACCCTGGGCAGGCGGTCCGTCCCGATGTGCGGCCGCTGAAGGAACAGGATGTCTTCCGGCGCGCCGTGGTGAACAAACAATTCCAGCACTTCCCTGCACAGCGGGTCCCTGATGCCGGTGGTCAGTTTGCCGTCGGAAAAAGCACCCGCGCCGCCCTCGCCAAAGACCAGGTTGCTCTCCGGGTCCAGCAGGCCCTTGTACATCAGGGCGTTGATGCTGCGCGCGCGTTCGTTGACCGGCAGCCCTCGCTCCAGAACGAGGGGCTCCAGGCCGGCCTTTGCCAGGTAGTGCGCCGCGAAAAGGCCACAGGGGCCCAGCCCGACGACGGCGACCTTCGCCTTCCGGGCGGTCCTGCGGACCCTCAGCCGCCCCTGTTCAGGCGCAAGGGTGACCCCCTGGCCCCGAAACCTGCCGAGGATGCGGCTTTCATCCGCCTTCAGGGACAGGTCGACCGAGAAGACCATCACGATCCGGGACTTGTCCCTGGCGTCGATGCTCTTCCTGCTGACGCGCCAGGACAGCACCTGTTCCGGTTTCAGCTTCAACCGCTTCAGTGCCGCCTCAAACGGCGCATCAGGCTCCGCGCCGGGTGGTACCTGGAGGCCGCTGACCCGGATCACGCGGTGTCACCCTTATTTCCGCTCATCTCAGTTGCCCAGCTCGATGCTGATTTCCGTGAAAACTCTCAGGATGTCCTCCAGTTTTGTGACGGACTTCCCTTCTCCCTCCCTGTCCAGGACGATCCCGCCCTGGTGCATCATCAGGAGGCGGTCGCCGAAGGCCACCGCGTAGCGCAGGTTGTGGGTCACCATCAGGGCGGTCAGCCGCTTTTCCCGGATGACCCGGTCGGTGAGCGCCATGATGGTGTCGCTGGTCTTTGGGTCCAGCGCCGCGGTGTGTTCGTCCAGGATCAGGATGTCGATGGGCGTCATCACGCTCATCACCATCGCCAGCGCCTGGCGCTGGCCGCCGGACAGGCTGCCCGCCTTCGCGCTGAGCATGTTTTCCAGCCCCAGCCCCAGCGGGCTGAGCATCCCCCGGTACCTTTCCGTCTGCTTTTTGTCCGTCCCGGGCCGCAGGTTCATCCGTTTTGCCTTGTTGTCGGCGAGGGAGAGGTTTTCCAGGATGGTCATCCCCGCGCAGGTGCCCATGGCGGGGTTCTGGTGGATGCGCCCGATGCGTTTCAGGCGCCTGTGCTCCGGCATTTTCGTGATGTCCTGTCCGTCCACGAGGATCCGGCCCTTGTCCGGCGCGATGGAGCCGCACAGCAGGTTGAGCAGCGTGGTCTTCCCCGAACCGTTGGAGCCGACGATGGACAGGAACTGGCCGGTGGGCACGCTGAGCGAGAAGTCCTGGAACAGGCACAGTTCGCGCACGGTTCCGGGGTTGTAGATTTTCTGCAGGTGCTGCAGTTCAAGCATCGGCGGCCGCCCCCTTCCGCTTCAGCAGCCCCGCGGACAGGATGCCAAGGAAAAGCAGCGCCGTGACCAGTTTCATGTCCCCCGGGCGCAGGCCGAAGGAAATGGCCAGGCTGTAGCAGGCCTTGTACAGGATGGCGCCAATGATGACCTTGGTGGTGGCGCGCATCCGTTCCAGCCGCTTGAAGAGGTTGACGCCGATGATGACGGAAGCCAGCGAGAGCACCATAGCGCCCGTGCCCATGGAGATTTCAAACAGCCGCTGCTGCTGGCAGAGCACGCCGCCGGCCAGCGCCACCAGGGCGTTGGCGATCATCAGGCCGATGATCTTGATATTTCCTTTGTCCCGCGCCAGCGCCGTGACCACGCGGTCGTTGTCCCCCGCCGCGCGCAGCAGCAGGCCGAAACGCGTCTTCAGGAACAGGTCCAGCAGGACCTTGACGATGATGACGAGCGCCAGCGCAATGAGGATGGTGGCGGTTCCGTCCGGCAGCGCCCCGATCAGGGCGTTGTTGCGGAACAGGGTCACCTTGTCCCTGGGGATGGAGATGAGGGAACTGCCGCCCGTGATCCTCAGGTTCACCGAGTACAGCGCGGTCATGACGATGATGCCTGAGAACAGGGCGCGGATCTTCAGCTTGACGTGGATCAGCCCGGTGATGAGGCCCGCCAGCGCGCCGCAGAAGACGGACGCGTACAGGGCCAGCCCGGGGGAGACGCCTGAGATGACCAGGGTGGAGCAGACGGCTCCCCCCAGCGGGAAGGAGCCGTCCACTGTCAGGTCGGGGAAGTCGAGGATCAGGTAGGTCACCATGACCCCCAGCGCCATCAGGGCGTAAATCAGCCCCTGTTCAAGGGTGGAAGGTAGGGCATTGGCAAAGCCGCCGAGGATGGAAGGCATGCGGGCTCCTTTCAGAGCGGGGGTCTTTTATTCGCTGATTTCCGTGATGTTCCCCGCCAGTGTTTCCGGCAGGGCCAGCCCCAGGCGCTGCAGGGCATCTTCGTTGTAGAACAGCGCGAAGTCCTTGAGCACCTCAAAGGGGATGGTGTCGGCGCTTTCGCCGTTCAGGATCCTCGCGGCGATCAGCCCGGTCTGCCGGCCCAGGGCGATGTAGTCAATGCCCACCGTCGCCACGCAGCCCCGCTTGACCTGTTCGATCTCGCTCCCGTACACGGGAAGGTCCGCGGCGTCGGACTGGTCCAGCACCAGGTCCAGGTACTGCACGACGGTATTGTCTGTCAGCATGCTCAGGCAGTCCGCCTGGGTGATGAGGGAGGGCAGCGCCAGGGCGATGTCGGTGCCTGTGGTGATGGTGCTCTCCACGATCTCAAAGCCGAATTCCGCGGCCATCTCCCTGTACTGGGCGGCCTGGACCTGGCTGTTGATCTCGCCCACGGTGTACAGCAGGCCGATCTTTTTGGCTTCCGGCTGGAAGGCCCTGATGAGCGACAGTTGGTCGCGCACGGGGATCTGGTCGCTGGTGCCCGTCGCGTTGCCGTCAAAGAGGCCGGTTTCGTAAGCGAGCCCCGCCTCGATGGGTGCGGACACCGCGGAGTAGACCACCGGGATCCTGCCGTCCGCGGTGTTCACCGCGGTCATGGCCATGGGCGTGGCGATGGCCAGGATCAGGTCATAGCTGTTGTCCACAAAGGAGGAAGCGATGATGGCGGCCAGTCCCATGTCCGCCTGGGCGTTCTGGTAGTCGACGGTGATGTTCTTTCCGTCCTCAAACCCTGCTTCCTGCATGCCCAGCAGGAAACCTTCCCTGCAGTTGTCCAGGGAGGGATGGTCGGCGAACTGGGCGATGCCGATGCGCAGGGGCGCTTCTCCGGCCAGGGCGGCGGGAAAGGCGCAGAGGAGGCAGAGGGCTGTGAACAGGGCAGTCAGTTTTTTCATGGGGTTCTCCTTTCCTTTTTCGCGTGATGGTGTCTGCCGGCCGGTGGGTTTAGCAGAAAAACCGCCTCAAACATCACTGCTTGAGGCGGATCGTTCCGCGGTACCACTCAACTTGGCCCGAAGGCCCACTCTCTCCGCGCGCCGACACGCGCGACGCCTTGGTAACGGGCGCGTGTCCCGTCCGCTCCTACTCGGCTCTGCCTTTCAGAGGGCCCTTGGAAGCCCATTCGCCGGACGCTCTCATGCCGCATTCCCACCGCTGGCGGCTCTCTTTGTTTCAGGCGGACCGGGTACTCTTCTCCCTCATCGGTTTGGAAGCATCATAATTCCTCCCCTTTCCCCTGTCAAGGGCTTTCCTCCTTGACACCCCGGCCGCCGCTTGCTACAATTCCCGCATGTTTTGCAGGTTTTTACAGGGGTTTTGCCGCAGGACCGCCGCGCTTGCGGTTGTTCTTTTATTGTTCACGCTGTTGACCGCGGGGGCGGACGGGGGGACCAGCGTCCTGCTCACCTTTACTGGCGACTGCACCATCGGCGGGGAAGACCGCCTGCAGTTCAAGGATTACTCCTTCCACGGCTACGTCAAGCGGTACGGCTACGGATATCCTTTCGCGAACGTGCAGGATTATTTTGAGCAGGATGACCTCACCGTCATCAATCTGGAGAACGTTTTATATGACAGCGAGGACGGCAGGGCCAGCAAAACCTTCAATTTCAGGGGGCCGACGGATTTCGTGCGGGTCCTGCAGGAGGGCAGCGTGGAACTCGCCTATCTGGGCAACAACCACACCCTGGACTACGGCTCCCCCGGCATGCGGAGCACCGTCGGAGCGCTCGAATCCCATGGCATCGGCTGGTTTGGGAGCAGCCAGGCCGTCACGGGCACCCACATCTTTGAAAAGGACGGCGTAAAGGTCGGTTTCGCCGGTGCCTACGCCCCCTACTGGCATACCGGGCAGGAGGAACTGGCGCAGGTTTTCCTGGGGCTTCAGGAGGCGGGTTGCAGCGCCATCGTGGGGGTCATCCATGCCGGGGCCGAATACTCCCCTTACCGTGACAAACGCCAGCAGAGCATGGCAGCCTGGATGGTGGAGCACGGCGCCAGCGTGGTCATCGGCCACCATCCCCACGTCATCCAGGGGGTGGACGTCATCGGGGATGCCTCCGTCGTGTATTCGCTGGGCAATTTCGCCTTTGGCGGCAACAAGGACCTGAAAGCCACCCTCGCGCTGCTGGCCCGCGTGGAACTCCGCTTTGACGGGAAGGGGGAATACCTGGGGCACCAGCTGAACCTGGTGCCGGTCGGCCCTTCAGGCACCCTGGAGTACAACAACTACCAGCCGGTGTTCCTAAGCGGCAGGGACGCGCTGAAAGCCATGGCGCTGGCGCAGCGGGACACGGCGTTTCCCCTGGACCCCTTCCGGGAGGGCGTCGGCGCGCTGCAGCCCTTTATCCCGGCCCTGCCCGAGCAGACTGCCGGGGATGCCGCCGTGGAGAGCGAGTGAATCCGGGCGCATTCTGCCGCGGGGCTGGGTTCTGTTGAAAACCAAAAAATACAAAATCGGCAAGCCTTGCAAAAATCAAGCGCCCGTCATGTAAAACCCGTGAATTTCCCGGGTTTTTTACGGCGCTTTTCCCTTTCGTTTTTTACCAGATTATGCTATAATGTTACAGGTCAGGGGCAAGGCGAAGCCGCGCCCTTCCGAAGAGCTGAAACGAGGTAAAAGATGTCAGGGGATATGGATCACAAACTCAGCGCGATGGCCACACATGTGGACGCGGCATATGATGAAAAGCAGATTCAGGTGCTGGAAGGCCTGGAGGCGGTGCGCAAGCGGCCGGGGATGTACATCGGCTCCACTGACGGGAACGGGCTTCACCACCTGGTCTATGAAATAGTGGACAACTCCATTGACGAGGCCCTGGCGGGGTACTGCACCCACGTCCAGGTTACTCTGCACGGGGACGGCTCCCTGAGCGTCCAGGACGACGGGCGCGGTTTTCCCGTCGGGCTGCATCCCAAGCTGCAGCGCCCGGCGGTGGAGGTCTGCCTGACCATCCTGCACGCCGGGGGCAAGTTTGGCGGCGAGGGCTACAAGGTATCCGGCGGTCTGCATGGCGTGGGCGCTTCTGTGGTCAACGCGCTGTCCAGGCACATGGAGGTCCTGGTCTTCCAGAACGGCCGGATCTACCAGCAGGCATACAACCGCGGCAAAATCGAGTACGACCTGCGGGTCGTCGGCGAAACCGGCCGCACCGGCACCACCGTGCGTTTCTGGCCGGACATCAAGTCGGCGGACAACCGGGAGGGCGTTTTTGAGGAGGACGCGGCGTTCCGCTTTGACGTGCTCAAGGGCCGCATGCGCGAGATGGCCTTCCTCAACAGGGGCATCCGCATCGACATCACGGACGAGCGCGTGGAGCCCAACGAGTTCAAGAGTTATCACTTTGAGGGCGGCATCGTCGAGTTTGTCCGTTACATCAACAAGAACCGGTCGGCGCTTTTCCCCGACCCCATCTATGCCGAGGGGATGAAAAACGACGTCGCGGTCGAGGTCGCCCTGCAGTACAACGATTCCTACCAGGAAAACGTCTTCGCCTTCGCCAACAACGTCCGCACGCCGGAAGGCGGCACACACCTGATCGGCTTTTATTCGGCGCTCACCCGCTCCATCAACGATTACGGACGCCGCTACAAGATCCTCAAGGAAGCGGACGGCAACCTCAAGGGCGAGGACGTCAGGGAGAGCCTGGCGGCGGTCGTCTCCGTCAAGCTCAAGGAGCCGCAGTTTGAGGGGCAGACCAAGTCCAAACTGGGCAATTCCGAGGTGCGCGGCATCGTGGACAGCCTTGTGTTCGACCAGATGAGCGCTTATTTGGAAGAAAACCCTCAGGTCGCCCGCCTCATCATGGACCGCTGCCTGGGCGCGGCCAGGGCGCGAGAAGCGGCCCGCAAGGCCCGTGAACTGACCCGGCGCAAGAGCGTCCTGGAGTCCGCCGCCCTGCCCGGCAAACTGGCCGACTGCACCGAGACCGATCCGGCCAAGTGCGAGATCTTCCTGGTGGAGGGAAATTCTGCCGGCGGCTCCGCCAAGTCCGGGCGGGACCGGATGTACCAGGCCATCCTGCCGCTGAGGGGAAAGATCCTCAACGTCGAGAAGACCAGGCTCGACCGCGTGCTGATGAACGAGGAGATCAAGAACATGATCACCGCCTTCGGCTGCGGCATCGGGCAGGATTTTGACCTGACCAGGCTGCGCTACCACCGCATCGTCTGCATGACGGACGCCGACGTGGACGGCGCGCACATCCGCGTGCTGATGCTCACCTTCTTCTACCGCTACATGCGCCCGCTGATCGAAAAGGGCTACGTGTACATCGCCATGCCGCCGCTGTACAAGGTGACCAAGAACAAGGTGGAGCGCTACGTCTACAACGACGACGCGCTGGAAACGCTGCTCAACGAGATCGGCCGCGAGCCCAAGCCTGAGCTGCAGCGGTACAAAGGCCTGGGGGAAATGTCCTCCGGGCAGCGCTGGGTCACGACCATGAACCCGGAAACCCGCGCCAGGAGGCAGGTGAACGTGGCGGACGCCATCGCGGCGGACGAGATCTTCACCCTCCTGATGGGCGACAAGGTGGAGCCGCGGCGCGAGTTTATCGAGCAGAATTACAACATGGTCGCGGACCTTGACATATAAGAAGACAGAAACGGGCAGAGTGAGAACATGAGCGACATCCGGGACCAACTGATACCGACCGAGCTGGAAGCCGAGGTCAAGAAATCTTTCATCGCCTATTCCATGGCTGTCATCGTCAACCGGGCGCTGCCCGACGTGCGCGACGGCCTGAAGCCGGTGCACCGGCGCATCCTTTACGCGATGAACGAACTGGGCATGACCAGCGACAAGCCTTACCGCAAGAGCGCGCGCATCGTGGGCGACGTGCTGGGCAAATACCACCCGCACGGCGACTCCTCCGTGTACGACGCGATGGTGCGCCTGGCGCAGGATTTCTCCATCCGCTACATGCTGGTGGACGGCCAGGGCAATTTCGGTTCCGTCGACGGCGACCAGGCCGCCGCGATGCGCTATACCGAGGCGCGCATGAGCCGGATCGCCGGGCACCTGATGGGCGAGATCGACAAGGACACGGTGGATTTCTACCCGAACTTCGACGAGTCGCTCATGCAGCCCGCCGTGCTGCCCAGCCGCTTCCCGAACCTCCTGGTCAACGGCTCCAACGGCATCGCGGTCGGCATGGCGACCAACGTGCCCCCGCACAACCTGGGCGAGGTCATCTCCGGCACCGTCGCGATGATCGACAACCCGGACATCACCCTGGACGAGCTGATGGAGCACATCAAAGGCCCGGATTTTCCCACGGGGGCGATCATCCTGGGGCGCTCGGGCATCAGGGAGGCCTATTTCACCGGCCGCGGGCGCATCATCGTGCGCGGGCGCAGCGAGGTGGAGACCCTGCCCAACGGCCGCGGCCGCATCGTCATCACCGAGCTGCCCTACATGGTCAACAAGGCCCGGCTCATCACCAAGATCGCCGAGCTCGTGCATGAAAAGCGCCTGGACGGCATCAGCGACATCAGGGACGAATCCGACCGCGCCGGCATGCGCATCGTGATCGAGCTCAAGCGCGATGCGCAGAGCAGCGTGGTGCTCAACTACCTGCACAAGCATACCCAACTGCAGGACACCTTCGGCGCGATCATGCTGGCGCTGGTGGACGGCCAGCCCCGCCTGCTGCCCCTGAAGGACATGATCTTCCACTACATCCGCCACCAGGAGGACGTGGTCACAAGGCGCAGCCGCTATGACCTGGAAAAGTCGCAGGCCCGCGCGCACATCCTGGAAGGCCTGCTGAAGGCGCTGGACAACATCGACGCCATCGTGCACCTCATCCGCTCCTCCAGGGACACGGCGGAGGCCAAGCAGGGGCTGGTCCAGCGCTTCGGCTTCAGCGAGAAGCAGGCGCAGGCCATCCTGGATATGCGCCTGGCCCGCCTGACCAACCTGGAGGCTGACAAGCTGCAGGCCGAATACGACGAGCTGCAGGGCACCATCGCCTACCTGCAGTCCATCCTGGCGGACGAAAAGAAGCTGCTGGGCGTCATCAAGGACGAGCTGGTCCAGATCCGCGACAAATTCACCGACCCGCGGAGAACGGAGATTTCGCTGATAGAGGGCGAGATCGACATCGAAGACCTGATCCCCAAGGACGACATGGTGGTCACCCTGTCCCGCTTCGGCTATGTCAAGCGGCTGCCGCGGTCCACCTACCGCGCCCAGAACCGCGGCGGCAAGGGCGTCACCGCGCAGGGCCTGAGGGAGGAGGACTATACCGAGCAGCTCTACACCGTCCATTCCCACGACGACCTCCTGTTCTTCACCGACCAGGGCCGCGCCTACAGCGTCAAGTGCTTTGAGATCCCTGAGGCGGGCCGCGCTGCGCGCGGGACGGCCATCGTCAACATCCTGCCGCTTTTGCCCAATGAAAAGGTGACCAACATGATCCCCGTCCCCAAGGAGGACAGGGACAGCCAGTTCCTCATCATGGCCACCCGCCTGGGCCTGATCAAGAAGACCCCGCTGAAGGAGTACCGGAACATCAAGAAGGCCGGCCTGATCGCCATCACGCTGCGCGAGGGGGATTCCCTCGTGGGAGCGCTGCTCATCGAGGGCGGCGACGTGATGCTGGGCACCCGCTGGGGCAAGGCCATCCGCTTTGAGGACAAGGATATCCGCGCTTCCGGCCGCGCCAGCATGGGGGTGAGGAGCATGCGCCTGGGCGGGGAGGACGAGGTCATCTCCCTGGCCTGCATCGAGGAAGGCGCCCAGGTGCTCTGTGTCACCGGGCACGGCTACGGCAAGCGTACGCAGGCGGAGGAATACCCCACCCAGGGCCGCGCGGGCAAGGGCGTCAAGGCGATGAACCTGACGGAGAAGACCGGGCCCCTGGCGGCGCTGCTGATGGTGCAGCCGGAAGAGGACATCCTGCTCATCACTGACGACGGCACCATCATCCGCACCCCCGCGGAAACCGTCAGCCTGACCGGCCGCGCCACCCAGGGCGTCCGCCTGATGCGCGTGGCGGAGGGCAGCAGGATCGTGGACGTCGCCCGCGCCGAAAAGGAAGAGGATGAGCCCGAAGAAACCGATGCCCCGGACGCGCAGGCCGACGGGGAGCAGGAAGGCCCGGAGATCTGACCATTCCATATTTAAAACCAGCCGGGGAGGCGGGTGGCGGCCGGCCTCCCTTTTATTTGCCAACAGCGCGATCCCTGATATAATACGCCCTATGACAACGCGGCAGCGCTCCCTGCTGGGGGGCATCTCCATCCTGGGCATCGCCGGCCTGATCTGCAAGGTGGTCGGCGTGCTGTACCGGATCCCCCTGGCCAACCTGATCGGGTCGGAGGGCATCGGCGTCTACCAGCAGGTGTTCCCCAGTTACAACCTCCTGCTGACCATTTCCTCCGCCGGCATCCCGGTCGCCATCTCTCGGATGGTGGCTTTTTACCTTGCGCGCGGCCAGACGCTGAACACCCGGCGGATCTTCCGGCTCGCGCTGATGATCCTGACGGCCCTGGGGCTCGTCAGCACCGCCCTGATGCTCTTGTTCTCGTCCCGCCTGGCCCGGGCGACCGGCACGCCGGAATCCAGCCTGGGCTTCCAGCTCATCGCCCCCAGCGTGCTCCTGGTCTGCGTCATGAGTGCCTTCCGCGGCTTTATGCAGGGGCACCGGCGCATGGTGCCCACCGCGGTCAGCCAGCTGATCGAGCAGGTGGGCAAGGTGGGCGTTGCCCTGCCGCTGGCGTACAACTTCATGCAGCGCGGCGGCTACGCCATGGGCGCGGCCGGCGCTTTGCTGGGCACCTCCATCGCGGAAGCCGCTGCCCTGCTGTACATGGCGGCTGACTGGCTCTTTTTCAGACCCCAGGCGTACAATGCCGCCGTCGGTGCGGAGCAGCTGCCCGAAGGCTGGCGCCGCCTGACGCGGGAACTGGTCTTCTCCGCCGTCCCCATCACCATCGGCGCCTGCATCGTGCCCCTGGCGGGCGCGGTGGACAGCTTTATGCTGGTGCGCCTGATGGGGAGGTACCTGCCCGGGGCGGAGGCGCTCTCCCGCTACGGCATCTATTCCGGCCTGGTCATTTCCCTCATCAACGTGCCCACGGCGCTGGCGATGGCCATGGCTTCCAACCTGGTGCCCTCCATCTCCGCCAAACGCGCCTCGGGGGACGTGCCCGGCATCCGGCGCGACGCGGCGGCGGGGCTGCGCCTGGCGATGGTGGTGGGCCTGCCCAGCTCGCTGGGGATGAGCCTGCTGGCTGAGCCCATCCTCTTCCTTCTTTTCGGCGGCGGGCGCTATTCCCCGGAGCAGCTCGTCCTGGGCGGCCAGCTGCTGAGCATCAGCGCGCTGACCATCGTGGTGTTCACCCTCGTGCAGGCTTCCAGCGGCATCCTGCAGGGGCTGTACAAGCAGCGCATCCCGATGTACACGCTGCTGGCGGGCGTCATCCTCAAAATCGGGATCAACTACTTCGCCGTGCGCCGGCCGGAGTTCA
>CAZJCB010000038.1:1408-2553 GCA_964544245.1 uncultured Christensenella sp. | reverse complement strand
CCCGGCTCCCCCGACCTGCTGACCCTGGGCGCGCTCAGGCAGGTCAAACAGGCCCGACGCGTCATCCTGCGTACGGCGCGCCACGGCGCCGCGGCGTTCCTGCGGGAAGAGGGGGTCGCCTTTGAAAGCCTCGACGCGCTGTATGAGCAGAGCGCGGACTTTGACGCCTTCGCCCGCAGCGCCGCGGACCGCCTGCTGGAAACCGCGGAAAAGCAGGCGCTGACCTACGCGGTCCCGGACCCCAACCGGGACGAGACGGTCCGCCTGCTGCTGACACAGGCGGGAGACAGCGTCAGGGTGCTGCCCGGCGTGGCGCTGGACACGGCGCTCGCCGTCCAGGCGGGCTTGCGGGGGCCCTTCCTCACCGCCTGCGCGGTGGGCCTCGCCGTCCACAACGCCCAGCAGCCCCTGTGCGTGGTGGAGCTGGACAGCAGGCGCCTGGCCGGGGAGGTCAAGCTGAAGCTGCTGGAGAAATACGGGGAAACCGCTGAACTGCTCTTTTTCCCGCCCTCGGAAAGCGCCCGGCGCAAGGGGATCCGGATGCCCCTGAGCGAGCTGGACCGCCAGCCGGGGTATGACCACACGGCGGGCTTTGTCGTCTTCCCCCGGGGCCTCCTGGAGAAGACGGAGTTTGACCCGGAAGACCTGCTCGGCCTGATGCGCCGCCTGCGCGCGCCGGACGGCTGCCCCTGGGACCGCGAGCAGACCCACCTGAGCCTGGCCAAATACCTGGTGGAGGAGGCAAACGAGGCTTCCTGCGCGCTGCTGGAGGAAGACTGGGAGAGCGCGGCGGACGAACTGGGCGACGTATTCCTGCAGCTGGCTTTCCACGCCGTCGTGGGGGAGGAGCACGCCACACTCACCTGGGGAGATATGCTTCGCGCCATCTGCCAAAAGCTGATCAGGCGGCACCCGCACGTATTCGGCGAGCTGAAGCTCCAGACCTCCGGTGAGGTGCTCAAGAGTTGGGAAGGCATCAAGCAGAAGGAGCGAGGGGAGGACAGCCTGGGGGACGCCATGCAGGGCATCTCCCGGGGCCTGACGCCGCTGCTGCGCGCGGAGAAGGTGCAAAAGCTCGCGGCCAGGGTAGGGTTTGACTGGAACGAGGCGGCTGAGGCGCTGGACAAGGTGCGCGAGGAGGCGGA
>CAZJCB010000038.1:0-1308 GCA_964544245.1 uncultured Christensenella sp. | reverse complement strand
AGGAGGAATGCACATGAATAAGACAGAACTGATCGCCGCCGTGGCGAAGGCAACCGAGCTGAAGAAGGTTGAGGCCGACAAGGCTGTCAACGCCGTAATCACCACCATCCAGAAAACGCTCAAAAAGGGCGAGAAGGTCCAGCTCATCGGCTTTGGCACCTTCGAGTCCAGGAAACGCCCGGCCCGCGTCGCACGCAACCCGCGCACCGGCGAGGAAATCAAGGTAAAGGCTTCCAAAGCCCCCGCCTTCAAGGCCAGCAAAGCGTTCAAGGATCAGCTGAACTGACGTTTCTCAGCAGGCCGACAACTGCCGCGCCACGGCGCGGCGGTTTTTTATTGCGCAGCAACCATCAGGACCGCACCGATTCAGTGCGGGGAAGGCAGATATGCGACTGGACAAATTTCTGAAGGTATCCCGTATCATCAAGCGGCGCACGGTGGCCAAGGAAGCCTGCGACGGCGGGCGCGTCAGCCTCAACGGCCGCGCCGCCAAGGCGGGCGCCGAAGTCAAGGAAGGCGACACGCTGGAGATCCGCTTTGGCAGCCGCCTGGGGCGCTATGAGGTCACCCGGATCCAGGAAACCGTACGCAAAGAAGCCGCGGCGGAGATGTACCGCGTCCTGCAGGAGGACGAAGCGGTCCTGGCGGAACGCAGCAACTGATGCCCTGATCCCCGGAGTGTTTCATTCTTCCGGGGTCTTGATAATTTCGGGTCAAGGGACGAAGCCCCTTGCCTGGGGGCCTGGGGGATGGAATCCCCCAGGTTTCTCTTTGAAAGACTGATTATCCGCCTGAAGCCTTGCGGGGATGCGCGGCCATCCATTCCCCGCGCAGCGCCGCGTACATGGCGACGTCGGCGTATTCCCCCTTGTAGTACAGCCGGGAGCGCAGGAGGCCTTCCGAGCGCATGCCGGCTTTCTGCATGACCCTGCCGGAGGCGGGGTTCCGGGTGTCGTGCTGGGCCTCAACGCGGTTGACCGCCAATTCCTCAAACACGTAGCGGAGGAAGGCAGCGAGCGCTTCTGTCATCAGGCCCTTCCCCCAGCAGTCTCTTGCCAGGGAAAAGCCCACCTCGGCCGAGCTGTTCTGATTGTCCCGCCATACCAGCCCGATGGTGCCCACCATCCTGCCCTCGTCCTGCGTGACGATCGCGAAAGTCAGCAGGCCTTCCAGCCTGCTCCTGGCCATCATGCCCCGCAGGACGGAGCGAGACTGGGACAGGCTGGTGTGCGTGTCCCAGAGGACGTACCGGGCGACGTTGGGGTCGCTGGCGTACTGGTGGAACTGCCGGGCGTCCCGGCACCGCGG
>CAZJCB010000037.1:9051-14433 GCA_964544245.1 uncultured Christensenella sp. | reverse complement strand
ATGCCGGCAGCATCTCTATGCAGGGCAAGCCGGTCAGATTTGAAAACCCGCGCCACGCGCTGGACAACGGCGTCGCCATGGTGCACCAGGAATTGAACCAGGTGCTGCGCCGCAACGTGATGGAAAACGTCTGGCTGGGGCGCTTTCCGCAGAAAAGGGGCCTGGTCGACGCCAGGGAGATGTACGGCAGGACAAAGAAGATCTTTGAAGACCTGCAGATGGACATCGACCCCAGGGCCGTCATCGGCACCCTGTCGGTCTCCCGCCGGCAGATGATCGAGATCGCCAAGGCCGTTTCCTATGACGCGAAGGTGCTGGTGCTGGACGAGCCCACCTCTTCGCTGACGGAAAACGAGGTGGAGCACCTTTTCCGCATCATCAAGCAGCTGACTGGGCGCGGCGTGGGCATCATCTATATTTCCCACAAGATGGACGAGATCCTGCGCATCTCCGACGAGGTCACCATCATGCGGGACGGCGCCTGGATCGCCACCCGCGAGGCGAAATCCCTCACCAACGAGGAGATCATCCGCCTGATGGTCAACCGGGAGATGAAGCAGCGCTTCCCGCCCAAGCTCAACCAGCCCGGAGCGGTCGCGCTGGAGGTCAAAAACCTGTCGGGGAAGTATGAACCCACTTTCCACGACGTGTCCTTCACCCTGCGCAAAGGCGAGGTGCTGGGCATCTCCGGCCTGGTCGGCTCCAGGCGCACCGAGCTGCTCAACACCATTTTCGGTTTCTACGCCAGGGAAGGCGGCGAAATCGTGCTCAACGGCAAGGCGGTGGACAACAGCCAGCCCGACCGCTCGGCCCGCAACGGTTTTTCCCTCCTGACGGAGGAACGCCGCGCCACCGGCCTCTTCCCGCAGATGAACATCACCTTCAACAGCATCATCGCCAACGTCCGGACCTACGGGAAGTTCCTGCTGGACGGCAGGAAGATGAACCGGGACACCGACTGGGTCATCCAGGCCATCAACGTCAAGACGCCCAATAAGCGCACCCTCATCCGCTCCCTCTCGGGCGGCAACCAGCAGAAGGTCATCATCGGCCGCTGGCTGCTGACCACGCCGGAGGTACTGCTGCTGGACGAACCCACCCGCGGCATTGACGTGGGCGCCAAGTATGAGATTTACAACCTGATCCTCAAACTCGCCCAGGAGGGCAAGAGCGTCATCATGGTGTCCAGCGAAATGCCCGAACTGATCGGCATCTGCGACCGCATCCTCGTCATGTCAAACGGCCGGATGGCCGGTACCGTGGAGCGCGGGAAAGACTTTGACAACATCCCCGGCGAGCAGGAAACCATCCTGACCCTGGCCGCGAAGTACGTATAAGGGGGACCCGAAAGGCATATGCAACAAGCAATCAAATGGGACCGGCAGAAGACGGCGGATTTCCTCCTCCATTATGCCATGTACATCATCCTGCTCGCGATCCTGGTCGTGGTCAGCGTCATCCGGCCCAATTTCCTGGCCTTCAGCAACATCCTCAATATCTTGAAACAGGCCTCCACCAAGGGCATCCTGGCGCTGGGCTGCGCCGGGCTGATCGTGCTGGCGGGCACCGACCTGTCCATCGGGCGGGTGATGGGCTTCTCCGCCGCGGTCACCGCGGCCCTGGTGCAGTCGGTCACCTACAAGTCCCGCTATTTCCTTGGGATGACGCAGGACCTGCCGCTGATCGTACCGCTCGCGGCATCCATCGCCGTGGCCGTGATCTTCTCCCTGATCAACGGTTTTGGCGTGTCCAAGCTCAAGATGCACGCCTTCATCATCACCCTGGGCACCCAGCTGATTGCCTTTGGCGCCAACTGCCTGTTCATCGAGGCCCAGCCCTCCGGCACCGCGCAGGCGCTGTCCACCTTCAACCAGACGTTCAAGGACGTCGCGGCGGGCGACTTCATGCTGGGCACCGTGCGCATCCCGCTGGTGGTGCTGTACTTCCTGGCCCTCGCGGCCGTCATGTGGGTGGTGTGGAACAAGACGCGCCTGGGCAAGAACATGTTCGCCGTGGGCGGCAACGAGGAGGCCGCGCGGGTGTCCGGCGTCAACGTGGCCCGGACCATCATGATGGTCTACCTCATCGCCGGCGTGCTCTACGGCGTCGCGGCCTTCCTGGAGGCGGCGCGCATCCAGTCCGTGGGCGCCAACACCGGCCTGGGCTATGAGACGGACGCGATCTCCGCCTGCGTCATCGGCGGCGTCTCCTTCACCGGCGGTGTGGGCACCATCCAGGGTGTCGTCATCGGCGCCGAAATCCTGCAGGCCATCAACTTATCCCTCAACTCAATCGGCGTCAACCCCTAATACCAGTACATCATCCGCGGCCTGATCATCGTGCTGGCCGTCGCCATCGACGTGCGCAAGTACATCGTGAAGAAGTGATGAAGGGGGACGGCCAGCGGGAGACCCGGGCAGAGATGGCTGAGGCGGAAAACACCGTCCGTCTCCGCAAACCCTGGCGCGACCGGGTGTACGGACGGCTGAAGGTGTCCGTGCGCACGATGGACCTTATCATCTATGGCGCGGCCGCGCTGCTGGCGGCTGCGCTCCTCCTGGGCGTCCTGACGGCGGGGAGGTGAGCCTGTCCCGGTCCCGGCATGTCATACCAATTTTGGTCATAAACGCTTGGTATCAGCAAAGCCGTCCTTTCCCGGGGCGGCTTTTGTTGTCCGCTCAATCGTGATTCCGGGGTATGGGAAATAATCCCCGGGCGTGCCCTCTTTATATTCCCCAATTGTTTGAAATCCCTTGAACAAGCCGGCACAAACGGGTACATTCTATAAATGTTCCGGCCATTTCGCCGGAAATGAGCATGAGAAAGGCGAGAACATGACAAAATTCAGCGAGATGAAGTATGCCCGCCCGGACTTTGACCGGGTGTACGCGGAGTTGAAAGCGCTGCTGGGGCAGCTGGAAGGGGCGAAGACCAGGGAAGCCTTCTTCGCCGCCCTGAAGGAACTGGACAGGCAGGGGCGCGCGCTGGCCACCCAGGCGACCCTGTGCCAGATCCGCCATACCATCAACACCAAAGACGAGTTTTACACCGCTGAGCAGGACGTGATGGACGAGGCACTGCCCCGGTTCCAGGAAATCGCGACGGAAACGGCGCGCGTCACCCTGGACTCCCCCTACCGGGAGGAGGTGGCGAAGGCCTACGGCCCGCACCTGCTGGAGAAGTTTGAGGTGCAGCTAAAGACCTTCAGGCCCGAAATCGTCCCCGACCTGGTGGAGGAGAACAAGCTGAGCTCGGAGTATGAGAAGCTGATGGCCTCCGCGCAGATCGAGTTTGAGGGTGAAAAGCGCAACCTCTCCGGCCTCATCCCCTTCATGGAGTCCACGGACCGGGGCATGAGAAAGCGCGCCAACGACGCGCACTGGAACTGGATCGCGTCCCATCAGGAAACGCTGGACGGGCTCTACGGCAAGCTGGTCCGGGTGCGCCAGCGCATCGCCGAGAAGCTGGGTTACAAAAACTTCATCCCGGTCGCCTACGCGCGCATGGGGCGGACGGACTGGACGCCGGAGGACGCGAAGGTCTACCGCGCGCAGATTGTGGAATCCGTCGTACCGCTGACGCAGAAGCTCTACAGGGAACAGGCGGGGCGCATCGGCATCCCGGACATGAAAAACTACGACTACCAGCTGGAGTTCCTCTCCGGCAACCCCAAACCCCAGGGCGGGGAGACCTACCTGGTCAGCCACGCCAAGGCGATGTACCGCGAGCTCTCCCCGGAAACGGACGAGTTCTTCGGCGTGATGACCGGACAGGAACTCATGGACCTGACCACCAGGCCCGGCAAGGCCAACGGCGGCTACATGACCTTCCTGCCGGACTACAAGGTACCCTTCATCTTCAGCAATTTCAACGGCACCTCCGGCGACGTGGACGTACTGACCCATGAGGCCGGCCACGCCTTCCAGGGCTGGCTGCAGCGGGACGTGGAGCTGTCCGCCATCTCCGACTACACCAGCGAGGTGGCGGAGATCCACTCCATGAGCATGGAGTTCTTCACCCATCCCTGGATGGAGGGCTTCTTCGGCCCGGACACCGAAAAATACTACTACAGCCACGTCGTGGACGCCTTGAAGTTCCTGCCCTACGGCGCCAGCATCGACGAGTTCCAGGAGTGGGTGTACGAAAACGTGGACGCCGCGCCGGCGCAGCGCCGCGCGAAATACCGCGAAATTGAGAAGAAATACCTGCCGCACCTGGACTATGACGGGCTGGATTTCCTGGAAAACGGCGGCCGCTGGCAGAAACAGCTGCACGTCTACCTTTATCCCTTCTACTACCTGGACTATACCCTCTCCCAGGTCTGCGCCTTCCAGTACTTCGTCTGGGATATGAAGGAGCACGAAAAGGCCTGGAACTCCTACCTGACCCTGTGCCGTGAGTCCGGCCGGCTGCCCTTCAAGCAGCTGGTGCCCAAGGCAGGCCTGAAGAGCCCCTTTGTGAACGGCACCATCGCCGAAGTCACCCCGGCGCTGGAAAAATTCCTGGACTGGCTGGACAAGTCGAAGATCAGGTAAAAGGGAGACCTTGGGGGATTTCATCCCCCAATCCCCTGACAAGGACCTTCGGCCCTTGACCCGGAATCTTTCTCATGATCCCGGGAATGCGTTTTGTTGAAGGAACTGTATACAAACGTAATGAGTAAAGGGCTGCCGTGCTGAATTCGGCGGCCCTTTTTCGCGGCTTTGACACGGAAAATCCGGAAGGGCATCTGACCTCATGCGTGCCTGTTCCGGCCCCTGCGGCCGCTTGGCCTTATACCCCGAACATCGTCCGGCAAAGGCGTATCCCGCTCTCTGTGCGGAAGACGGTGTCCAGCGCCCGGCGGATCTCCTCCGGGCTGTTCCCATGCTCAAACAGGTTCACCAGGAAATCCGCCTCGACCAGTATCCGGTGGTCGACGCCCTGGATGTCATTGTAGGAGTGATGGTGCCCCACCAGCCAGCACACCCGCGCGACGGTGTCCTCCGGCCAACCCTTCATCATTTGGCGGGCTTCCGCCGGCCCCAGCTCTTCCTGGTAGGGGCCCGCGGAGCTGCCGTATTTTACGAGCGCGGGTTTGATGCCAACATCGTGTACGATGGCGGCGGCTTCCAGCAGTTCGATCGTTTCCGGCGGCAGCCCCTCCCCGCGCGCGATAAGCAGGGCGAAATCCCGCACTTTCAGCAGGTGCTGGATCTGCTTGGGCATGCCTGCGAAAAAGTCGGTGGCGCGGTCCAGCAGTCTGTCCGTCAGGGCCATACAGTCCTCCAGGTTTCTTATTTCCCGTTCCGTGAATATCCCGTTGCGGGCGCCGCGCACGCGTCCGGCGGACGCCTACTGTTCGTTCAGCAAGGAATAGAGATAGGTGTCCTTCCAGACCGG
>CAZJCB010000037.1:0-8951 GCA_964544245.1 uncultured Christensenella sp. | reverse complement strand
CTCCTGCGCGTAGCCCATGCCCCAGTAAGCCGGGTTGAGCAGGTAGCCGAGCTCCAGGGTATTGAAATCGCGCTTGCCCAGGCAGACGTTGCCGATCACCTTTCCGCTGTCCTTCAGCGCGATGGCGGTGAACGCCCCGCTCCCGATGCGGCGCTCCAGTTCCTCTTCCGCTTCCTTTAGCGTCATCACGCCGTAGGGCTCATAGCGCACCACGGCGGGGCTGGACATCAGTTCGTGGAAATCCGCCAGGTCCTGAATCCGGAGATCCCTCAGCAGCAGGCGCTCTGTTTGTACCTCTTCCATGCTCAAAATCCGCCTCCTTCGTACGTGAAGGGGATGCCGTTGGTGAGGGCGTACTCCTCGGCATAGGAACCCGGAACGACGCCCAGGGCCGTCTCCCCGCAGCCGGAAAACGCCTCCGGGCCGATCCGGCGCACGCCTTCGGGAACGCTCAGGCTGTCCAGGCCGCAGCAGCCGTAGAACGCCCGCGCGCCGATGCTTTCAAGCCAGGCGGGCAGCGCCAGGGCTTTCAGGCCGCTCTCCTGAAAGGCGGCGTCACCGATAAACCGGATGCTGGCCGGGAGCACCAGGTCCAGCAGGCACAGGCAACGGAAAAACGCCTCGTTCCCGATGGTGTCGATGCCCTCCGGCAATTGGACGCTGACGAGGTTCAGGCAGCCGGAGAACACGCCGTCCCCCATCAGGAGGAGCCCCTCCGGGAGGGCGGCGGCCTGGAGGCTTTGACAGCCAAGGAATGCGCCGTCCCCGAGGGCTTGAAGGCCCTCCGGCAGGTCCAGGCGCAGGAGGCCCGCGCAGCCGGCGAAGGCTTCCTTTCCGATATTCAGGACGCCTTCCGGCACTTCCACGCTCAGGAGGTTGTCCTTCCCGGCAAAGGCCCCTTCCCCGATGCCGGAGACGGCATAGCCGTCCAGGGCCGACGGGAGGATGAGGTCAGCCTCCCCGCCCGTATACTCCGTGATCACCGCGGTGCCATCCTCCAGCACAGCATAGCCGAAGCCGCCGTTGCTGTTTTCCCCGCCGGTCTCGGTGAAAGCCGGGTGCGCGCACAGCATCCAGACCGCCAGGAGGGCGAGCAGCAGGGCGCGAGGTCTTTTGATGGTCCGTATGTGAAGTTGCCGTCGCATCCTTGTTCCATCCCCTTTCTGCAAACGGTCCGGAAAAACGTTCGGGCTTACTGTTCTTTCTTCCCTGTATAGCATCCGCTTCATCCCCTGTCAACCAACCGGATCTGCGGCGGCCGCGGAAACGGAACGGCACGTACCAAAAGGCGGGGGGATGAATGCCTTAATGCCGCGCCGCCGTGCCCTTCCGCGGGCCATCCATGGTATACTGCCTGTAGGGAGAAGAACGCCCTGGTTGATAAGAGCGAAAGGAAAACTGTGAAATGAATTACCGGAAATTCGGCAATACGGGGATGGAAGTCTCCGAAATATCCCTGGGGACCTGGCAGCTGGGCGGGAAATGGGGCTCCGAATACAGTGAAAAAACCGCGCAGGCGATCCTCGAAACGGCCTATGAGCAGGGCATCAACTTCTTTGACACGGCGGACGTCTACAACGGCGGCGAAAGCGAAAAGAGCCTCGGGCGGTTCATCAGGGGCAAGGAGGGCAAGGTCTTTGTTGCGACCAAATGCGGTAGGCAAATCACGCCGCACGTGTCCGCGGGCTATACGCCTGGGGCCGTCGCGCGCTTCGTGGAGGACAGCCTGAAACGCCTCGGGGCGGAGGCCCTGGACCTGATCCAGCTGCACTGCCCGCCGGCGGACGTGTATTACCGGCCGGAGATCTTCCAGACCCTGCAGGACCTGAAGCGGGCGGGGAAGATCCGGCATTTCGGCGTAAGCGTCGAGCGGGTGGAGGAAGGCCTGAAGGCCATGGAATACGAAGGCATGGAATCCATCCAGGTGATCTATAACATGTTCCGCCAGCGCCCCGCGGAGCTAATGTTCCCGCTGGCCAAAGAGAAGGGCGTGGGCATCATCTGCAGGGTCCCGCTCGCCAGCGGCCTGCTGACCGGCAAATTCACGGCGGAATCGGTCTTTGGGCAGGCGGACCACCGCCATTTCAACAGGAACGGGGAGGCCTTTGACAAGGGCGAGACCTTCTCCGGGGTCGATTACGGTCTGGGCCTGAAGGCGGTGGACGAACTGAAGGGGCTCTTCGGGGCGGACCAGCTGACCAGGCAGGCCCTGCGCTGGATCCTGATGCAGGACGCGGTCGGCTGCGTCATCACGGGGGCGAGCCGCCCGGAGCAGATCCGGGAGAACGTCAGGGCGTCCGGGCTGCCGGCGCTGACGGAGGAACAGAGGGGCGCGGTGAAGGCCGTGTACGACGGGTACATCCGCAATCCGGTCCATTATCTCTGGTAATTGAAGAATTTCGAAGAAAAGAGCGCGGCTTATGGAAGGCCGCGCTTTTCTGGGCGCCGAAAAGTCCCGCGCTGCCTTTGCGCGTTCACGGTTCTGCCGCGCTCACTCCGCCATCGCGCCGAAGAACAGGGAGACGATCAGCCCTTCCTCGACAGTCGCCAGGATGCCGCCGTAGGGCGTGCCGATCAGCACCCATTGGGCGTCCCCCGTGGCCTGCCAATCCCGGTCGACGTCGTCCGCGTACAGGCTCATCAGCGATTCCGCCGGGTCGCCAATGCCGACGCCGCGCAAAGTTTTCCATTCGCAGGGCGCCGAGGCCGTGAAGGAATGGACGAAAGCGCCCGCTTCGCCGCCCGGGTCCCGGGCCAGGCCCAGGGTCACCCCGAGCTCGGCGCAGGAGACCTGCCAGTGCTCCAGGCCGTCGGCGCCCCAGAGCTCCGGTTCCCCCAGCGCCTCCCAGGCGCAGGGGACCTCTGCGAGCTCCGCAAACGGCATCCCGACGCGCAGCGGTCCGAAGGTCTCCTCTTCCAGGCGGAACGGCTCCTCCGCGGGCAGGGGGACAGCTTCGGCCAGGGCGGGGGACAGGGACAGGGCCATCAGCAGGCCAAGCGTCAGCAGGAGAATGCGCTTTTTGCCTTTCATAGTCTTACCTCCGTCAAGCGGCAGCGTGTGGTTCTGAGCAGCGGGTCATTTGATTTGATTGGTATAGATTCCGGGTCAAGGGAGGAACTCCCTTGCCAGGGAGCCACGGGGGATGGAATCCCCCGGGTCCTCATGCTGTCTCAGCGTCGGCTTCTCTCACGCGCTCTCTTCCAGCCTTTTGCCGGCCAGCTTGTTGGGCAGGTCCAGCGCGATGCGGCCGTCCTTAATCTCGATGATGCGGTCAGTCTTCTGGGCGATGCGCCGGTCGTGGGTGATGATGAGGAAGGTGGTCCTGAAGCGCTCGTTGACGTCGCGCAGGATGTCGTAGACCACCTCGGTGGACTCGCTGTCCAGGTTGCCGGTGGGCTCGTCGGCCAGGACGATTTTGGGGGTGTTGATGAGGGAGCGCGCGATGGCGGTGCGCTGCTGCTGGCCGCCGGACATCTTCCCGGCGTTGTTGCCCGCCACCTTTTCAATGCCCATCAGCTTCATCAGCTCGCGGGCGCGGTCCAGGGCTTCGGGGGTCACCCGCCCGTCCTTAATGCGCGCGGGCATCAGGACGTTCTCCAGCGCGGTGAATTCCGGCAGCAGGTAGTGGAACTGGAACACGAAGCCGATGGTCTGGTTGCGCAGTCTGGCCAGCGCGCCTTTGTTCATCTGCGCGGTCTGAATGCCGTTGATGGTGACGCTGCCGCTGGTCGGCCGGTCCAGCGTGCTGATGATGTTCAGCAGCGTGCTCTTGCCGGAGCCGGACGCGCCGATGATGGAGGAGAAAGACTCCGCCTGAATGTCCAGGCTGACGTCAAAGAGCACCTGGGTCTTGATTTCCGTGCCGTAGACCTTGTTGATCTTTTTCAGGCTGATGACGTTATCCATTGCGGATCACCTCCATCGGGTCCAGCCGCGCCGAGCGCCGGGCGGGGATGAGCGACGCCAGGGTCGCGGAGATCACCGCGATGACGGCGGACAGGGCGATAAACTGCGGGTCGATGAACAGCGCGATGACGGGCGTGCCGTCCGGGTTGAGGGCGAATTTGGTGAAGGCGTAGGCCAGGCCCAGGCCCAGGGCGACCCCCAGGACGGCGCCCGCGACGCCCAGGATAAAGCCCTCCACCAGGAAGATCACGCTGGCGTCCCTGTTCCGGATGCCCATGGCCTTCAGGATGCCCAGCTGCCTGGATTTCTGCATGACGGTGATGGCCAGCACGCTGGCGATGGCCAGCACGACGGAGACCAGCACGAACACCTGGATCATCAGGCTGGAGACGCTCTGCCCGTTCAGGCCGCTGAGCAGCTGTTCGTTCAGGGCCTTCCAGTTTTCCACCTTTAGGCCTTCCGGCAGGATCCCGGCGATCTCCTCCGCGATGACGTCGGCCTGGAAGGGGTCCGCGGCCTGCATCTCGATGGAGGAGACCTTGTCGCCATAGCTGAAGATGTCCTGCACCAGTCTCAGGTCCGCGACCACCCACCGGCTGTTGAGCGCCGCGGTCTTCAGGTCGAAGATGCCCGACACGCTCACGTTCCTCGTGCTGCCCCGCGGGGTGGCGACGGTGACGGTGTCGTATTGCGCGATGCCGGCCTCCTCCGCCAGGCTGGTGCCCAGGAGCACCTCGCCGCCCTTTGGCAGCGCGCCGGAAACCAGCGCTTCGCTTAAGCGGTAGATGCCGTCGGACCTGGGCACGTCAAAGCCCCTGAGCAGGATGGGGAAATCCTTCCCGCCAAAGCGCAGGAAGCCCGAGGTGTCCACCGCCGGGGATACGTGCCGGACCGCGTCCGGCTGCGCCGCTTCGATTTTCCCCACCAGGGCCTCGTAATCCTCCACCACGCCGCCCCGCTCGCGCGGCACGACGGTGACCTGGGTATTGCGGCCGATGGCGGTGTCCACCAGCTCGGCCTGGAGCCCCGCGATCAGCGAACCGATGAACACCTGCACCGACACGCCCACGGCGATGCCGATGGCGATGAGGATGGACTGCCCCCTGGAGGAGGACAGGAAACGCCAGGCGATCTTGAACGCGGTCTTCATCTTTCCGCCTCCCCCAGCGCCTGGATGGACGCGAAGGAGTTCACCGCGCCGTCGGCGCCGAAATCCGCCGCGCTTTTGCCGGTGTGCTTGAGCGCGCTGCCGCTGAGCAGCACCTGAAGCCCCGGGGCCTCCGCCTTCAGCGCCCTGACCAGCGCCGGCAGCTGCGCCAGGTTGAGGTAGTTGGTCACGCTCAGCGCCACGGTGCCGGGCTTGAGCGCCTTGACCGCGTCCAGCAGCGTGTCCCGCGGCGTGTTGGCGCCCACGTAGGCGACGTCCCAGCCCAGGATGGTGAAGAAATCAGCGCCCATGCGGACCCCGATCTCGTGGTACTCCTCTTCCGGGCAGGCCAGCAGCACCTTTCTGCCCTTTCCGGGCATTCCGGAACGGTCCCGTTCCTTCAGCACGTGCGGGTAGGCCGCCTCCATGACGCCGCGCACGATGTAGGACATCATGTGCTCGCGCCAGATCCTGCCGTCCTCCTCCGCCCGGGGCACTTCGATGCGGTTGAGCGAGGGGGCCAGCACGGTTTCATACAGTTCCGCGACGCTCATCCCGCCTTCCAGCAGGGACAGCGCGTACCGGGCGGCGCCGTCGCGGTCAAACCGCTCCAGGTGCCCGATGAAGGCGTCCAGGGGCTTGTTCTTCTCCGGGGGCATCTTTTCCTCCTTGTGTTTTGCGTTGCGGGGGTTCCGTCCCCCCATATAATCGACCAATCTTGGTGGGGTGCTATGCCGCGGACGGCATTGCTTCCCCGCTCAGGCGCAGTACCGCTTGAGCACCCTCATCGCCCGCAGCGTGAGCCACTTGCTCGGTTCGCCCTTTCCCTCCGGGGGCAGGAGCATCTTGCCGCCGATCCGCGTTTCCTCCATGAACCATCGGCCCGTCCCATCCTGTTTTGAGAGCATGAAACGGACCGCCTCCTCCATCCGGCTGTCCCTGATTCCAAGCCCCGTCAGCAGGTCGAGAATCTCCAGCAGGTCGGTCTGGTACATCAGCGGAAAACTGAACTTGAGCCATCCGGGCCTGGAAACCCGGCTGAGGTCATGGCTCCGCTTGTGGACACGGTGCATCAGCATGAATTCCGCGGCCCGGCTGATGGTGCCGTTCACGGCCTGGGTCCTGCGCTCCGGCGGTATCGCGCTGAGGCCCTTGAGCGCCTTCACGACGGCCATGGAGCAGGTATGCCGGCCCCAGCAGGGCTCCAGCCTGTCATAAGGAGGGACCTGCGGATCATCCTCCGCGCCGTCGTTGAAGCGCATGAAGCGGGTGAGCCAGTTGATGCCCTGCTGCAGGCGGGGGTCCTCCAGGAAGCCCATGCGGATCAGGCACCACACCATGTTCCCGGTCAGGCAGGGAATGACCTCGCTGATCCTGCCGCCGCCCTTCTTCGCCGCCTCGTGCATGGAAAATCCGCCGTCCCCGGTTTCCTGGGAATGGCGCAGCAGGTATTCGCATTGCGCCTGGATATGGGGCACCGGGGATGCGCCCAGTTCCGCCAGCACGATCAGCGACCAGACCAGCCCCGTGTACTTGTCGGTGTAAAACCGGGGATAGGACTCCAGATAGGCGGGCTCTCCCTGCTTTTCCAGGATCCCGCGCACGGCGGCGGACTGCATGATGCGCTCCCCGGCGTCCTGCACCTGCGCGTCGTCTTCCGGCTTGTCCAGGAGATCCTTCAGCGTAAAATAGCGCACGGAAGGATCCACATCCTCCAGCAGCCATACCGTCGGGTCTCCCCTGAGCGAAGCCTTCCAGTTGTCCATCTCCGCGCCTCCCGTCCGGAGGATCCCCTGATCCGCGATATCTCCTCCTAGGACAGCGTGCCCAGCATCTGGGCGATGTCCGTTTCGCGCCGTTTCTCGCCCCAGCAGATGACCGCCTGGGCGTCGACCTTGCCGCCTTTTCCCTCGCAGATCGCCTTCATCTGGCGGACGGCTTTCGTGCCGCCCATCCAGGGCAGGGGCAGCTGGTGGGTCACAAACAGGCTGACCTGCTTGCCCTTCAGGGAGCCCAGCCCGGCCAGGTAGGCCTTCATCACGCCGCAGAGGTTGAAAGCCCAGACGGGGGCGGCGAACACCAGCCGGTCATAGCTGTCCGGGGAGGGTTTGTCCGTCAGCTGCACGCTGCCCATGTTCTTCTCCGGATGCGGGTCCGCTGTCTTTATCTGCAGCAGTTCCGCCTCCCGGCCCTTCCCCCGCAGCGCTTCCAGCAGCCGCTGCGCGGCTTTCAGGGTGTTTCCCGTGTTGGAATAGACGATGATCCCGGTTCTCATGGCGCGTTCCTCCTGCCGGTCTGGCGTTTTCCCGTCGGGGTGTCGATTGTAGGGAACAACTGATTCTACGGTGAAACCGGAAAAATGTCAATGACCGCCGATGTTAGGCAATGCTACTCCTCCACCAGCGTACGGAAATAGTCCTCCGGTGTCTCGGCGCGGCGGATGAGGCGGAAATCCCCGTCCGCTGTGAGGAGGACCTCGGCGGAGCGCAGGCGGCCGTTGTACTGGTAGCCCATGGAGTGGCCGTGCGCGCCGGCGTCGTGGATGAGGACCAGGTCGCCCGTTTCGATCTCCGGCAGCGGGCGCCGGACGGCGAACTTGTCGTTGTTCTCGCACAGGGGGCCGGTCAGGTCGTACACCCGGTCCGCGGGGGCGTCCCGCTTGCCCGCGACGCTCACGTGGTGGTAGGCGCCGTACATCGCCGGGCGCATCAGGTTGCAGGCGCTGGCGTCCAGGCCGATGTAGGTGCGGTAGATGTCCTTGCGGTGCACGGCGCGGGCCACCAGCCAGCCGTAGGGCCCGGTCATCAGGCGGCCCAGCTCGGTCTTGACGCCGACGTCCGTCCGGCCGCCGAAGGCCTTCCCGTATTCTTCCCGGATCATTTCGCCCAGCGCCGGGACGTCCACCGCCTGCTCTTCCGGGCGGTAGGGGATGCCCAGGCCGCCGGAGAGGTTCACGAAGGCGAGCGGGAGCCCGGCCGTCTCTTCCATTTCCAGCCCCAGGTGGAACAGGTACCTGGCGCCCGCGGCGTAGCGCCGCCAGTCCAGCGAGTTGCTCAGCGTCATCGCGTGCAGGGCGAAGCGCTTCGCGCCCAGGGCTTTCAGCTTCTCCAGCCCTTCGGGGACCTGGGAGGGCATCCAGCCGAACTTGGCGTCCTCCGCGCCGCCCATGATGCGGCTGTGCCCCTCCAGGCGCCTGCCCGGGTTCACCCGGATGCTGACGAGTTCGGGGATGCCGCCGTTCCCGTGGAGCAGCCCGATGTCGTTCAGGTCGTCCAGGTTGACGATGGCGCCCAGCTCCCGGGCGAAGGCCAGTTCCGCCCCCGGCATGGCGTTGGCGGTGAACATGACGTCCTCACCCTTCGCCCCCAGGCGTTGGGCCAGGATCAGCTCCGGCATGGAAGAGCAGTCCAGCCCGCAGCCTTCTTCCAGGAAAATCTTCAGGACGGCGGGGTTGGGCAGCGCCTTGACCGCGAAATACTCCCGGAACCCCCCGTTCCAGGAGAAGGCGGCGCGGAGTTCCCGCGCGGCTTTGCGGATGCCGCGCTCGTCGTAGAGGTAAAAGGGGGTGGGAAACCGCTCCGCGGCGGCCTGGAACACCGCGTCGCCAAGGCTGAAGTTTGGCATGGGCGTATCCTCCTGTGTCACTGTGTACAGGAAGTATAGGAAAACGGTGCCGGCGGCACAAGGCTTGTCCGCGGAAAATACATATTTGGTACGGGCATAAAGAGCCGGGGCAGGGCGGGGGCGGGGTGCAGGCGGACGGTGCGCGCCGGGGGGCGGCCCGGGCCGTCCGGGGCCGAGGGGGCAGAATTTCACCGCCGCCAGTGGCGGATGAAGGCGGAATGGCAGCCCAATGAGCCAGGAAGCTTTCCGACCGAGCCCTGTGAGGGAGAGAAA
>CAZJCB010000036.1:0-14557 GCA_964544245.1 uncultured Christensenella sp. | reverse complement strand
ATCGACCCTGATATCACAGGCCAGTATTATAACGACGGGCCGCTGTACCAGGTGACGCTGAACGAAAAAATGCAAAGCGAAACTGTCCCCCTGATCAAGGGTCTGTATCCGCAGGGCCTCATCCGGGGCACGGCGGCGGACAGCGCGCAGCAGGTCAACGGCACCATGAAGCAGGTCGCATCCATCATGTTCTACGTCGTGCCGCTGTGCCTGCTGATCCTGATCATCGCGACGAGGCACTGGGTGGAGCCGGTCCTTTTCCTCATCGTCATCGGCGTCGCCATCCTGCTCAATGAGGGCACGAACGTTTTTCTGGGCAGCATATCCTACATCACCCGCGCCACCGGTGCCCTGCTGCAGCTGGCGGTGTCCATCGACTACGCCATTTTCCTGCTGCACCGCTTCGGCGAATTCCGGGACGCGGGGCTGGCGCCCGCGGAGGCGATGAAGATGGCGATGCGCAAGTCGGCTTCCGCCATCATCGCCAGCGCGATGACGACGGTCTTCGGCTTCCTGGCGCTCCTGTTCATGGATTTCACGCTGGGCCGCGACATGGGCCTGGTGCTGGCCAAGGGCGTGCTGCTCAGCTACCTCAGCGTGATCATCGTGCTGCCTGCCGCCGCCATCAGCAGCGTCAGGTGGATCGACAGGTCGCTGCACCGCAGTTTCATCCCCACCTTCAGGCGTACAGGCCGGCAGGTCCTCCGCTTTGGCGCGCCGCTTGCAGGTGTTGTGCTCCTGCTCCTGCCACTGGCTTTTCTTGCCCAGCGGCAGAACGTTTTTCTTTACGGCACGGGCGGGATGCACAGCGCGGATTCTCCGCTGAAGCTCGAACAGAAGGCGATTGAGGAGCGTTTCGGCGCGAGGCGCATGATGATGATTCTGGTCCCCTCCGGCGACAGGGCCCGGGAGGCGGCGCTGGGCAAAGCGCTGAAGGAAATCCCCGAAGTCGCAGGCGTGATGTCCTACACGGACACCGTATCCCTCCTGATCCCGCCGGAGGTTCTGGATGAAGGAGTGACAGAGGCCCTCTATGGCGGGGGCTACGCGCGTCTCATCCTGAACGTGGATACCGCGGACGAGGGAAAGGAACCCTTCCGGCTGGTGGAGCAGCTCAGGGAGGCCGCCGCTTCCTTCTATCCGCAGGAAAGCCACCTGCTGGGGGAAAGCGCTGTCAACCACGACCTGATGAGCATCATCACCGGCGACAGCCTCAGGGTGCTGCTGGCGGGCCTCGTGTCCATCGGCCTGGTCCTGATGCTTACTTTCCGCAGCCTTTCCCTGCCGCTCATCCTGCTGGCTGTCATCCAGGGGTCCATCTGGCTGAACATGGGCCTGCCCTACATCCAGGGAAACAACCTGAATTATATGGGCTACCTGATCGTCTCTTCCGTCCAGCTGGGCGCGACGGTGGACTACGGGATCCTGCTGTCCCAGCGATACCTGGAGGGGAGGCGGACCATGCCCAAAAAGGAGGCGGCCGCCTGGGCGTTCTCCTTATCCGCGGGCTCCATCCTGCCCCCCGCCATGATCCTGACGATTGCGGGATATATGCTGGGCATCCTGGTGAAAGAGAACGGCATCATCAGCGAGATGGGCATCATCATCGGACGGGGTGCCTCCATTTCCTGCGCCATGGTGCTGCTGGTCCTGCCGCAGATATTGGTCTGGTGCGACGGTATCATCAAAAAAACGACGCTGAAGAGCAAAAAGGAAACCATATGAGAAAAATACTGCCCTCCCTCCTGCTCGTCCTGGTCCTCACGTCATGCCTTGCCGTATCAGGTTCGGCAGAAGTGTGGAAAGACGAGGTGGTCTACGCCAGGCTTTCACCCTCAGGCGAAGCGGGGGAGGTCTATGTCGTCAACTCCTTTGAAGCGGACGGGGAGGTAAAGGTTGTCGACTACGGCAGGTACACCGGCGTGCTCTCCCTGGGAACCGCCGAAGGCTTCACGTACGGGAAGGGCGCGGCCAGTTTTACAATGAAGGCCGGCCGCTTTCATTACCAGGGCACCATGGAGGAAGCCAGGCTGCCCTGGGAATTCGTTTTCGAATTCGCCCTGGACGGGCAGGCCCTGAACCCTGAAGAACTCTCCGGCGCACAGGGACATCTGGAAATCAGGCTGAGTATCAAGCCGGTGGAAACGCTGCGGACGTACACGGACAGCCTGTCGCTTCAGGTCACCCTCACGCTGGACGGCGACCGATGCCTCAATATCGCTTCTGAACGCGCCACACAGGCCATCAGCGGGGGCAGCAGGACCCTCAGTTTCATCATCATGCCGGGCCAGGGTGCGGAATACCTCGTCACTGCCGATGTCCATGATTTTTCCATGGCAGGCATCCAGGTCGCCGGCATCCGGATGGGCATGGATACAGCGATGTATCAGGAAGCCGCGCGCCAGGCGCTGGAAGGTTCGCCGCTGGAAGCGGCCGTGGGTGGCTTTATGGGCAATTTCATCTCCGGAATGCAGGGCAGCCCCGTGGTTTCCTTCGCAGACAGCCGCAACGCCGTGCGCTCCCTCCAGTTTGTCCTGATGGGCGAGGGGGTCAAAGCGCGGACCGTGCAGGAGGCGGCGGAAGAGGAGCCGCCCGCTGAAAGCGTCTGGGACCGCTTCCTGAACCTGTTCGGGCTTGAATAAACATCAAAACAACATCAGGCGGCAGTCTTTTCCCTTTGCATCACGTTGGATGGGTATAATCCATGCGTCGTGAAGAGGGGAGGGCTGCGGCGTGACCCCGGATCATCAATCCCGTGTTCTGCGATTTGAAGAGCTCGCTGTCCCGCATGAAAAGCAGGTCTATTTCACATGCCTGAACATGATGGGCAGCCGCGAGGACGCTGAGGACTGCGCCCAGGAAGCGATGCTGCGCGCTTTCCGCAAGCTGGACAGCTTCAGGGGCGAAGCCAGCTTTTCCACCTGGCTGTATGCCATTGCGGTGCGGGTGTGCCTGGACGCGCTGAGGAAACGGAAGGAAGCCTACTCCCTGGAACTGATGCGCGAAAGCGGCTGGGACATCCCGGACACGGCGCCGGACGCCTATCTCCAGATGGAAAGCCGGGAGCGCCGCAGGATCCTGAAAGCCGCCATCACCCAGCTGCCGCCGGATTTCCGGGCGGCGCTGGTGCTTGTCGATCTGCAGGGCCTTTCCTACGACGAAGCGGCGCTTGCTCTGGAAATACCCCTGGGCACCCTGAAGAGCAGGGTCAGCCGCGCGCGGGGGGCGCTGGTGAAAAGTTTATCCGACAGCGGGGAACTTTTTTTCCCATCTGCCCGTCCAAATGACGAGAGGAGGGGAAACTGATGGATTGCAGGCATTTTCAGTCCCTCCTTGACAGGTACCTGGAAGGCGTCCTGAGCGCTCAGGAGTTGCTGGAAGCGGAAGAACACCTCGTTTCCTGCCCCGCTTGCCGCTTTCGCCTGAAGGTATCCCAGGACTGCCGGACTCTGAATGAGGAGGACGAGGTACCCGTCTCCTTCACAGAGGGATACAGGCAGCAGGTCATAAAGGAGGAGGCAGGCCGATTGAACAAAAAACAGCCCCGGCTCGCCAGGTGGATCGCTGTTGCGGCAGCCCTGGTCTTTGTGGCCGGCGGCACCATCCTGGCAGGCCAGTCCCGCAGGGCGGGCAAACTGGACGCATCCCTCAGCGCCGACGGCGTGTACGCGGCTGAGGAGTCCGCAAGAGGAAGCGGCCTTGGAACAGCCTATGCCCCGGCAGCCGCGCCGATGGCCGACCTCGGCTACGCGGAATCCGCAAAGAGGGCGGACGCGGCTGAGCCGGCGGAAAAAATCATCCGAACCGTGCAGATGGAGATAACGACCCGTGTTTTCGACCAGGACTATGCCGCGCTCCAGGACGCGCTCGAAGGCGCCGGGGGCCGCGTACAGGACGCCAGCGTCTATGTCGGTTATGCCGGCCTTCGCACCGCTTACCTGACGCTGCGCGTACCCAGCAGCAAACTGGACGCGCTGGCCGCATCCTTCAAGGCTGTGGGCCGCCTGGTCTCCTTCAGCGAATCCTCAGAAGACGTCAGCGAACAGTATTCGGACACCGCGAACCGCCTCAGGACTCAGCAGACCAAGATGGAGCGGCTCCAGGCCCTGCTGGCCAAGGCTGAAAACATCGAAGACCTGATCGCCATCGAAACCGGCATTTCAGATACCCAGTATGAAATTGACCGGCTGACCGGCCTGCTGCGCGGCCTGGACAGCAAAGTGGACTACTCCACTCTCAACGTCACCCTCAATGAACTCAGCGCGGCCGAAACTTCCCAGGACAAGGAGGAATCCCTGCCTGAGCGCATCAGGAACGGAATGGCCGCGGCCTGGGAAGGGTTCACCTATCTCCTGGGCGACCTGGCCGTCTTCCTGACGGTCGTGCTGCCCTACCTCATCGCGCTGGCCCTCATCGTCCTGATCATCAGACTGATTATCAAAAGGAGAAAGAAATGAAAAAACTGATCCTGTCCCTCCTGACCCTTTCCCTGGTCCTCTCCCTCGCCCTGCCGGGCGTCGCGGAAGGAGAAGATGCCAAACTGGTCGTCACCGGCACCGCCACCGTCTCCCTTCAGGCCGACTCCGCCACCATCGAGATCGGCGCGCAGACCCGAGGGCGCACCGTCGGCGAAGCGCACAAGGAGAACGCCCGCATCATGGAAGACGTGATCCGTGAAATGGAAAAGTTCGGTGTCTCCAAGGAGGATATCCGCACCAGCCAGTTCTATGTCTACTTTGAGCAGAACAGCAACGTCTACAGCGCGGCCGAGAATCTGATCGGCGGCAGTTACACCGTGACAAACATGGTCTTCATCACCCTGCGCGACATCACCCGGGTCTCCGAGGCCATCGACGCGGCGGCGACAGTCGGCGCAAACAACATCTACAACCTGACCTTCCAGTCCTCCAGGAGCACCGAAGGTTACCACCAGGCGCTCAAACGATCGGTGGAAGACGCCAGGGCCAAGGCGCTGGTGCTGGCGGAGGCCTCCGGGAAGACCCTGGGCGACATCATCCTGGTTGAGTCCAACGAAGCCTATGGCGCGCCTTACGGCATCCAGAACCGGGCTGATTTTTCCGGCGAAGCCGCGGTGAACACGCCGATTCTTTCCGGCGACGTGTCCATCAGCGCCTATGTGACCCTGACCTTTTCATTGAAATAACCCCCCGCATTCCCAAGGGCGCCGGGCTGGGACCCGGTGCTCTTTTTGTTTATGAGTGGAGATGAGCACCCTGCTGTGGTATAATCAGGCCCGAATCCGAAGGCGGGAGGCGGCATTGTTCCGACGTCTTTTTCAGACCAGGGAGGTCCTGGCAGGCAGTGAAATCGACCTTCGCTTCCGGGAACGCCTTGCTGCGGACCGCTCCTGTGGCATGGAGGAAAGTTATACCTATGACATCTGCCTGGCGGGCAGGCGGGAGCCGGTCGGATACGTCAGCCTCAGACTGGGGGAAAGCCCGGAACTGTATTACCTGGGGCACATCGGTTACCGGGTGGAAGAAGGCTTCCGCGGCCACGGCTACGCGGCCAAGGCGGTGGGGCAGCTGCTGCCAGTCATGCGCAGGCTCGGGATCAGGACGCTGGTCATCACCAACGACCCCGACAACATTCCGTCCCGTATCACCTGCGAGCGCCTGGGCTGCCAGCTGGAGCGCGTCGCCGCGGTGCCCGAACGGTATCGCCCGCTGTGCATGATGTCCCGTGCGAAATGCCGATATATTCTCAGGGTCCCGGAAACTGAGCCGGAAGGAGGCGCACAGGCTTGAACCTGCAGGTGGACGGCATCTCCGCCCATGTTGAAACCCTTGGCGAGAACGGCGAGCCGCTGCTGCTCCTGCACGGCTGGGGGCCGGCCTCGGTCTGTCTGGAAGGGCACCTGATGCCCCTTGCCAGGGCGCTGAAAGACCGGTACAGGGTGACCATGCTCGATTTCCCCGGGCACGGCACGTCCGGCCCGCCCTCCAGCGACTGGGGCGTCCAGGAATTCGCGGAGTGGACCTTGAAAGTGATGGACGCTCTGGCGATCCGCCGTACGTCCCTGGTCGCGCATTCCTTTGGCGGCCGGATCGCGCTCTGGCTGGCGGCCAACCATCCCCAGCGCGTCAGCCGACTGGTGCTGACCGGCTGCGCCGGCCTGCGGCCGAAGCGAGGCCTGGGCAGCCGCCTGCGTTCGCTGACGTTCAAGGCGGGGCGGGCCGGGCTGAAGGTCCTGTCCCTGTTCCCGAAACTCAAGGAGAAATCGGAAGGCTGGCTGACATGCCTGCGGGCCGAGTTCTCTTCCACCGATTACCTTGCCACCCCTGAAAATCTCCGCGGGAGTTTCAGCCGGATCGTCAGGAAGGACCTGCGGCCGCTGCTGCCCAAGATCGGGCAGCCAACGCTGCTGGTCTGGGGAGAGAAGGACACGGAGACGCCGCTTTGGATGGGGGAAGAGATGCGGAACCTCATGCCGGACGCCCGGCTTTTGGTCTACCAGGCGGACGACCATTGGGCATACAAAAACCAGCTCGCCCGGTTCGCTACAGCGGTGGACGTGTTCGCGGGGGAGGGCAGGGGATGAACAGCCTGAAGTGGATCGCGTCAGCGCTGCTCATTGCCTCGCCCGCCATCGCCATGCTGCCCGCCTCAAAACTGCTCATGCAGTATTTCCAGCTGGGGAGTTACCAGTTCGCCGCCTACCTGCGCACGCTGAGACGGCAGGGTTGGAAGTGCTGGTGGCCAGGGCTCGCTTTGGGACTGCTGTCCGCTTTCCTTGCCTTTATCGCTTCTTTGGCGCTGGACAGCCGGCCCCCGACAGCGTTGCTCGCTGCGGCACTTGTTTGCGCGCTGATCCTTTTCTGCGGGTTTGTCATCGGCTTGATTTCTTACCGAGAAAAGTCGGCCAAGACCCGGCTGGTCCTGACCGCACGCGTCAAACGGCTGACCGCGGCCCTGCTCCTGATCGGGCTGGCCGTCTCCTTTCTCGTGCTTCGCCAGACGCCCTGCGTATGGGCCCCGGCGTTTCTTCCGCTCCTGATGCCGCTGCTGCTCTTCCTGGCCGCCCTCATCATGTGGCCATATGAGAAGGGACTTCAGCTGCTTTACCGACACGACGCGAAAAAGATCCTGGACGGCTGCCGTTCCGGCGGGCTGAAAGTCATCGGCATCACCGGTTCCTATGGCAAGACGACGGTCAAGAATATCCTGGCCGCCATGCTGTCCGAGCGCTACCCCACGTTGGCGTCCCCCGCCAGCTTCAATACGCCCATGGGCCTGGCCCGCTGCATCCGGGAGGAACTGGGGCAGCAGCACCTCTTCTTCATCGCGGAGATGGGCGCCCGCCACCCGCAGGATATCCGGGTGCTCAGCCGCTTCATCAGGCCGGAGGCCGGCATCCTCACTTCCATCGGCCCCCAGCACCTGCAGACCATGGGCAGCATCGAGCGCGTCGGCAGGACCAAGTACGGCTTGATCCGTGGCTTGCCGCGGGACGGCTTTGCGGTGTTCAATTTCGACGGCAAGTATGTCAGCGGGTATTATGAAAAGACTGAAATAGACAAAGTCCAGGTGGGCATCCCGGGCAGCGGCCTGTGGGCGGAGGACCTGGACCTGTTCCCCGAAGGCAGCCGCTTTACCCTCTGCCTGCCTTCCGGCGAGCGGTTCCATTGCGAGTCCCGCCTGGCCGGGGACCACAACGTCCGCAACATCCTGCTGGCCGCCGCCATGGCGCTGCATTACGGCATCGCTCCGGAACAGATCCGCCAGGCCCTGCTGACGGTCAATCCCCCTTCCTCCCGGCTCCAGGTCTATACGCACGCGAAGGGTTACAAGGTCATCAACAACGGCTTCAACTCAAATCCCGACTCCAGCCGCAAGGCACTCCAGGTGCTCTCCGCCCACCCGGGCCGGCCCGTCGTGGTCACGCCCGGGTTCATCGAGCTGGGCAGGCAGGAAGAGCAGTCCAACCGCAGGCTGGGCAACGACATTGCAGCGGTTGCGAAGATGGTCCTGCTGGTGGGGGAAAAGCACACACGGCCGGTCAGGCAGGGCCTGCTGGAGAGCGGTATGCCCGAGGGGAGCATCCACGTGTTTCCCTCCCTTGCGCTGGCCAACGATTATATCCGAGAAAACTGCGGGCCCGGCGACGTTGTGCTGTATGAAAACGACCTGCCCGACCATTATAGCTGAAAGGGGGAGCGCTTATGCCTGAAAGACTCAAGCTGGGCATCCTCTTTGGCAGCCGCAGCTGCGAGCATGAGGTGTCCGTCATCAGCGCGCTGCAGCTGGCAGGCATGGCGGACCCGTTCAAATATGAGGTCATCCCGGTCTATCTCTCCAAACACGGGGAATGGTTTATCGGCGGCGCGCTGTGGAAGCTGGAGACCTACCTGGATTTTGACCCGCGGGCAAGCGGCCTGACCCGTGTCTTTCCGGACCTGACCGCGGGCTCCCGCGCCCTGATCGCCTTCCGGCGCGGCGGGCTGTTCGCCGGGGAGAATCGCACGGCCGCGGCCCGGTTGGATTGCGTGATCCCGGTGATGCATGGGCGGCACGGCGAGGACGGGAGCCTGCAGGGCTTGCTGGAGATGATGGATGTGCCCTACGCTTCCACCGGCGTGGCGGGCAGCGCTGTGGGCATGGACAAGATCATGATGAAGCGCCTGTTCTCCGGCTGTGGTTTTCCGGTACTGCCGGACACTTGCCTCGCCCGCGGCGCCTTTGAAAAAGACCCTGAAGGGGCCTGCGAGGCGGTTGAGGCCGCGCTTTCTTACCCTGTGTTTGTCAAGCCGGCCAACCTGGGCTCTTCCATCGGAGTGAGCCGCGCCGAAAACCGGCCGGAGCTCAAAACCGCCCTTCGCCTGGCCTTTTCGCTGGACCGGCGCTGCCTGATCGAAAAAGGGCTGGACGACCCGCTGGAGGTCAACTGCTCCGTGCTGGGCTTTGACGAAGAATTGGAAACCTCGGTGGTGGAACAGCCGGTGCGGGAAGGGCAATTGCTGGACTTCAGGACGAAGTACCTGGGCGGCGGGCGGGAGGGCGGGATGGCCTCGCTCACCCGCATCATCCCGGCGCCCATCAGCCAGGACGACACAAACAGGGTCAGGAAGCTGTCCGCCGATATCTTCCGCGCGCTGGACTGCCGGGGGGTCGTGCGTGTCGACTTTATGATCGACCGGGGCACAGGGGAGCTGTATATCACGGAAATCAACACCATCCCCGGCTCCATGGCTTTCTACCTGTGGGAAAAGACGGGGGACGGGCTGCGATACCGGCAGCTGATCGACCGCCTGGTGCAGGACGCATTCCGGGCGCACAGGGAGAAGGAGAAAAATATCACGTCGTTCCAGTCTGACATCATCGTGTCCGCCATCGCCCGCGGGGGCAGCGGTGCCAAAGGCGCGAAAGGATAAGAGAGGCAAACCTATGATGAACGCGTATCCCGCCAGGGTGCTGAGGGATCTGGAAACCCGCTGCGCGCACGAACCGGAGTTCCTGCAGGCAGCCCGCGAGATGCTGCCGAGCCTGTCGCCGGTGTTTGACCTGCACCCGGAGTATGAACGCGCCGGGCTGCTGGAGCGCTTTGTGGAAGCGGAACGCATCATCATTTTCCGGGTGCCCTGGGTGGATGACGCCGGGCGCCCGCGGGTCAACCGCGCCTACAGGGTACAGTTCTCCTCTGCCATCGGCCCTTACAAAGGCGGGATGCGCTTTCACCCCAGCGTGACCCTGAGTATCCTCAAATTCCTGGCGCTGGAGCAGACGCTGAAAAACAGCCTGACCGGGCTGCCCATCGGCGGCGGCAAGGGCGGGAGCGACTTTGACCCCAAAGGCAGGTCCGACGGCGAGGTCATGCGATTCTGCCAGAGCCTGATGAACGAGCTGTACCGGCACATCGGCGCCAGCGCTGACGTGCCGGCGGGGGACATCGGGGTGGGCGCCCGGGAAGTGGGCTTCATGTACGGCCAGTACAAGCGCCTGATGGGGCAGTACGACGGCGCCTTCACCGGCAAGGGGCTCGCCTTTGGCGGGTCCAGCGGGCGCACCCAGGCCACGGGTTACGGGCTGATGTACCTGGTGGAAGCGATGCTGAAAAAAAACGGCCTGGACATCAAAGGCATGCGCGCCCTTGTCTCAGGTTCCGGCAACGTCGCGATCTACGCGGCGGAAAAGGCGATGGAGATGGGCGCGGCCGTCATCGCGATGAGCGACTCTGACGGCTTCATCCGTGATGAAAAAGGAATCGACCTTGAGATAATCAAGGAGATCAAACTGACGGAGCGCGGCCGCATCAGCCAGTATCCGGACAGGGCCGGCCGCGGGGCGTATCACCCGGAAGCAAGGGGCATCTGGACAGTACCCTGCGATCTGGCGCTGCCCTGCGCGACGCAGAACGAGCTGGACCTGAAAAGTGCCGAAACGCTGATCAAAAACGGCGTGAAGGCCGTGGCGGAAGGCGCCAATATGCCCTCGACGCTGGACGCGACGGAGCGTTTCCAGAAGGCCGGCGTGCTCTTCGCTTCCGGCAAGGCGGCCAACGCGGGCGGTGTCGCGGTCAGCGCGCTGGAGATGAGCCAGAACGCGATGCGCCTCAGCTGGACTTTCCAGCAGGTGGACCAGGAACTGAAGGACATCATGAACCGGATCTTTGAGAACGTCAGCAGGACCGCCGAGCAATGCAACGCGCCGACAGACTACGTCGCTGGCGCGAATATCGCAGGTTTTCTGAAGGTCGCGGAAGCCATGATGTCCCAGGGGCAGGTATAAGGATGGCGAACAGGGAGGCCGGGCGGCTGTTTTCGCCCTCACTCAAGGCGCTCATCCTGATTCTGGGCATCCTGGGGCAGGTTTTCAGCCTGAACGGGCGGAGTTTCGCTTCGGGATCTCACATGCTCTACTACACCAACATCAGCAACGTCCTCGTCACCCTGCTGGCAGCCACGCTGCTGGCGCTGGACCTGCTCATGCTCAGGAAAGGAAAACCGCTCGCCCTGCCGGGCTGGCTGGGGAATATCCGTTTCGCGCTGACCGCGGGCATCCTGCTGACCTTTGCGGTGTTCTCCCTCCTGCTGATCCCCAGGATGTCCCTGAGCTATCTCTCCTCCCCTTCCAACCTGCTGGTGCACAACCTGGTGCCCCTGCTGGCCTGCCTGGATTTCATCCTCTTCAGCCACGGGCTGGAAGGGAAGAGGCAATCCCCGCTGCCGGGTCTGGCGCTGCCCTGGCTCTATTTCGTTTTTGTGATGGCGCTCATGCTCGCCGGCACGCGATTCAGCGGCGGCACGGCTCCGTATTTCTTCCTGGACTATCACGCCAACGGCTGGTTCACGGCGGGCGGGGGGAAACTGGGCGTGTCCTGGTGGCTGCTCATTCTGGGCGCGCTCACGATCCTACTCTCCCGGATCCTGCTGGGGCTGCAGAACCTGGCCGCCAGGCGCATCCCCGATGGGAAATGAATGCCCTCCTGACCGCGCTGACCGTTAACCCGTGACAGGCTTTCCCAGGATGAATACCCGGACGGCTCTTGACGCGACGTCAAGACAGTCGCCGTCCATCAGCACGATGTCCGCGTCCTTGCCGACTTCCAGCGAGCCGACCCTGTCCTGGATACCGGAATGGATGGCGGGGTTGATGGTGATGGCCTGCAGGGCATGGAAGGGGTCCATCCCGGACTTTACAGCAAGCGCCGCGCACAGGGGCAGATATTCCTGTGGGATGACGGGCGCGTCTGTGATGATGGACACCATGCAGCCGGCTTTCGCCAGGATGCCTGGGGTCTCGAAAGTCTTGTTGCGCAGTTCAAACTTTGTGGCGTGGGTGAGCGAGGGGCCGATGGCCAGCGGGACGCCCTCCTTTGCCAGTTCCTCCGCGATGAGGTGCCCTTCCGTGACGTGTTCCAGTGTGATCCTGACGTCGAACTCCCGCGCGATGCGCAGCGCGGTGAATATGTCTTCCGCCGCGTGGGCGTGGGCTTTGAGCGGCATTTCGCGCCGGATGACCGGCAGCAGGGCTTCCATCTTCATGTCAAAGGGGGGCAGTTTGCCCGCGTCTTCTCCCGCCGCCTGCTTTTTGGCCTCGTATTCCCTGGTTTTAAACAGCATTTCCCGCAGTTTGGCGGCGGTGGTCATCCGGCTGGAGTCGCCCTTTTCGCGGTAGACGCGCTTGGGATTTTCGCCAAAGGCGCATTTCATGGCGGTTTCCATCCTGACCACCATATCTTCCGCCCGCCGGCCCACGGTTTTCATCGCGGTGAAAGTCCCGCCCAGCACGTTGGCGCTGCCGGGCCCGGTGACCACCGTGGTGACGCCGGCCAGCGCCGCGTGCATCAGGTCGGGCTGCCCGGGTTTGAAGCCGTCGATGCCGCGCAGGTGCGGGCAGACGATGTCGTTCATCTCGTTGTAGTCGGCGCCCTCATAGCCGATGCCGTAGCCATCCAGGCCCAGGTGGCTGTGGGCGTCCACAAATCCGGGATAGACCATCAGGCCCGTCGCGTCCACGGTCTGCGCGCCTTTCGTTTTCAGGTCTCTGCCGATTTTGCTGATTTTGCCGTCCTTGATCAGGATGTCGGCGACAATGCCTTCCTGATGGATCCCGTCGTGGATCTCCCCGCCTTTGATGAGCAGCATCCCTTGCCTCCAATATGGTTTATTTTGATATATAGCTTCGGGAACCGTATGCCGGAACCCTGAAGCGCGCTGGAACCCTTACTTTTTCGCCTTGCCGGGTTTTCGTATAATCATGAACCAGACCAGCGCCGCCAGGTAGACTACGCACAGCCCGATGGTCAGGAACAGCATGCCCATGCTGTTGGGCGCCAGGCCTACCATGATCAGGATCGGCGCGCCAAAGAGGATGCCTGTCCCGCTGCCCACCACCAGCTGGTCGGCCGCCGGAGTCACGAATTCCGGGTCGATCTGCCTCAGCGGCAGGATGCCCGAACTGATGGTCCCGGTCAGCATCCCGAACATCGCCACAAAACTCTCGTCGGCATAATCCGGCGTCATGCGCGGGATGACGTACTTGAGGTAGGCATAGGTCACGACGCCGCCGATGACGCCCATCAGCAGGAAGGGGATCCACAGCCCCTTCAGGTCCGAAATGTTGATGGAGGCGATGCCGGCGACGATCATCAGGTCAAAGGCAAAGCCGGAGATGCGGTTGAGGAGGTAATTGTTCTGGTACTGCCGGGTCATCACGCCGGACTTGCGCAGCCTGGTCAGGATGCCCCGCGCGCCCATGGCCACCAGGGAACCGGTGATGAAGTTGAAGCCCCAGAACAGTGGCGCGAGAGTCTTTGCCGCGCCTGGCGCCGCTGCCGTGATGACCGAAGTGATCCCCACGGTGATGAGGAATGTCACCAGGTAGGAGACCATGATCAGCGCGATCTGGATGGAGAGCCTATCCACGGAGTCGCTCAGGGGCACCTCGTTGGCGTCCTGGAAGTGCTCCGTCATGACGGACCCTGAGACGGGCTGAAGGTCCTGGCGCTGTATCCCGCGGCGCTTCAGGATCCTGCGGGTCGCCCAGATACCCACGAAACAGGCCGTCAGGTAGCCCGCCGCGGCAAGCGACAGGCCGAAGGAACGCCCCCCGATAAAGCCCAGGCTTTCATAGGTGGTGCCCACGTTGTTCGCCTGGCCGGGCCCCTGACCGTAGGCCATGGGCAGCAGGATGCCGGAAGCTGGGAAGAGTCCCGGCATCAGGGTATAGAAAAGGAGCACAGAGATCAGGAGCCCGACGATGGCCTGGACGAGGTAGGTGGAGACGATCAGCGCGCCCGATTTGAACGCGAACAGTCCGCCCGTCTCTTTCTTTTTCGTCCTGAGCGACAGGGCGATAAAGCCGATGGCGATGCCGTGATAGGTGATCATCTCCAGCAGGTCTGCCGGTATTTTCAAAGCGCCGGTCGCCCTGAGCGCCAGCAGGATGAAGCCTGCCAGCGCCGCAACCGGCATCAGGATCCTGCGGATGAGCGCCACCTTGCGCGTCAGGAAATTCGCCAGCAGCATCAGCATGGCGATGACGCCGCCCCAGACAAACAGGTCCCAGAGGCCGTGATTGAGGTTTGAAAAGTCCATTCCCTATTCCCCTTCTCTCTTGATGATGCGGTAGAGGTCCCGGTATTTCAGCGCGCTGAAGCCTTCGCAGGGGTCCGCCTGGAAATGCCGCCCGTCCCTGAGCGAGAATTGAAGAACGTTCTTGCGGTAGATCTCCAGCCCGGCGATGTCCTCTGTCCGGATCTCAAACTCACCGATCCGCAGCGAGTCCCTGCCCATAGCCATATAGCCGTGAGCAAACGCCCGCAGTTCACCCTGTCCGTCCTGAAGCAGCAACCGCTGCGGGGGATCCTGAACGACCGGCCCCGCGCCGCCGGCTTCCAGCATTTCCCTTAGTTTACCTCGTTGCCAGTCAGTCCATTCGCGTACGCCCGGGAAGGGTTTCTCCTCCTCAAACGAGCCGTAGGGCGTATATCGCGTCCTCATACCGCAGATATTGCAGCGGATTTCATCGTTTTTGCCCTTTATGGTGTTCTGGGCCAGGCAGGAAGGGCAGAGGTAGAGCGCGTGCCCGATGCCCT
>CAZJCB010000035.1:9713-15505 GCA_964544245.1 uncultured Christensenella sp. | reverse complement strand
AAAACAGAAAGAACGCCAATCTCGTATCAAAATTGACGTTCTTGAATGGTGGAGGTGAGGGGAATTGAACCCCTGTCCGAAGATTCAGACCCATGGATTTCTCCGAGCGGAGACGGTGGTTTTAAATTCCCGCCCCTGGCCGCCCGCCGTCAGGCTGCCTGGCTTGGTAGCTTCATTTTACCGGCTTCGCCTCAAAGCTTTGGCGGGCCTGTTCCTCACATCAATGACGCCGGTTTGCTCAAGCCGTGAGCGCTTGGGGCCGACGATCACAGCCTTAGGCTGCGAAAGCTAATTGCTGATTGTTGTCAGTTGTGTTTTTTCCCCGTTGTTGCGCGGTTCAGGGTCCGCGGCTCGCTTTCCATGTGCCCGACGATCCCCGTCGAAACCAGTACACCCCCGTAGTTGCCGCCGGATGGGGCAATCAGCCCCCCATCCAGCCCTTGACGCCGTCACCTGAACTGCCAATACGCCCGTTCAGCCTTCATCAGCCGATTTCCTGTGGTCCCGCATCGCCCGCTCGATGTCGCGCATCGCGTCGCGCTCGGCCAGGTCGTCGCGCTTGTCGTGCAGCTGCTTGCCGCGGCAGACCCCCAGTTCCAGCTTCATCCGCCCGTCCTTCAGGTAGACCTGCAGGGGGATGAGCGTGTAACCCTGGCGGGACACCTGGCCCTGCAGCTTGCGGATCTCGCTCCTGTGCAGGAGCAGGCGCTTGGGCCTGAGCGGGTCGGCGTTGAAGACGCTGCCCTGCTCGTAGGGGCTGATGTGCATCCCTTCCACCAGCACCTCGCCCCTGTTGACGCGGGCATAGCTCTCTTTCAGGTTCACGCGGCCCTGCCGCATGGACTTGACCTCCGTGCCCTTGAGCTCCATCCCGCATTCGAGGCTCTCTTCCACGAAGTAGTCGTGGCGGGCGCGGCGGTTCTGGGCAACGGGCTTGACGCCCTTCAGTTTCGCCATTGCGCCCTCCTTCCGGCAGACTGATTATACCATGGCGGGGCACTGTTTACAATTTATCGCCATCCCCCGCCCGCAGGCGGATGGGCGTCCCCTCCGCAACCTGCACGGCCGCATTCCCGCGCAGCAGGTAGAGCCACGCCTCCTTCACCGGCATCCCGGTGATCTCCCGCAGGGCACGCATGTACCAGCGCATCTGGTCGCGGTAGCGCAGGAGCAGCTCCTCCGGCTCGCCCCTGTCGGTCTTATAATCCACCAGGACCCAGGCGCCGTCCTCCAGGAAGCAGGCATCCAGGACGCCCTGGAGGATCATCCCCCCCTCCACCCTGAGGGTAAAGGGCCACTCGGCGTGCCGTTCGGGGCTCGCGGCCATCCTTTGGGCCAATTCGCTGCCGTAAAAGCTTTCGACAGCCGCCGTGTCCAGCGCCTCCCGCTCCTCCTGGCGCAGCAGGCCCCGCGCCACCAGGACGTCCAGCGCCAGGGCGAGGGCCCCTCCAAGCCCGGATCCCTGCAGGCTGACAAAAGCCATCGGATCCAGAGCGCACAGGGCCTTGTGCGCCGCCGCGCCGCGCTGGGCGCCGGTCAGCTTCCCCCCGCCGGACAGCCGGGGCAGGGGCGCCGGCGGTTTCATCAGGGGCAGTCCGCGCCGCTTGACCTCCGGCGTCTCCTCATCCTCCGTGTCCGCGCCCGCGCGCCCGGTGATCAACGCGGTCACGGAGCTCTTCAGCGGCAGGGGGATACCGGCCGGCGGCGGGGCGAACAGCCCGAGGATGCCGCTGCCGGGCGTCACGCCGCCCCCTTCTTCAGGTTCCGCCTGTGCCGGGCGGGCGGAGATTTCAGGCAGGGAGCCGGTCATCACCCAGGAGAACTGCCAGACGCTGCCGCCCGGCGCCTCCCACAGGCCTTCGCGCCTGTCCAAAAGCGCAGGGCACAGCGGGCCGCACACCCAGTCCAGCATGCCCGCGGCGCTGCCGGCGGTATAGTCGCCCCGGGGCAGCGACCAGCGCGCCAGGGCGCCGCCCAGGTTTCCCGGCGCGCCGATGAGGATGAGGCGTTCCCTGGCGCGGGTCATCCCCACATACAGCAGCCGCGCCTCCTCGCTGAGTTCCTCGCGGTTCTTCCTGACCCTGATGGCCCTTACGCCGAAGCCCTCCCGCTTCATGCGGGCGGCGGGGTCGACAAATTCCAGCGCCAGCCCGGTCCCCGCGTCCAGGCGCAGGGGGAGGGAGCGGCGCCTGCGGGAAAAGGAGGCCGCCAGGTCCGGCAGGAAAACGACGGGGAACTCCAGCCCCTTGGATTTGTGCATCGTCATGACGCGCACCACGTTTTCCTGCATGCCCAGGGTGGCGCTGCGGGCGCCGGCCCTGCCTTCCATCGTATTCATGACGCGCCGCAGGAAACCGCCCAGGGTCTGCGGCTCCGGCTCCGGGGCCGCGCGCGCGGCCAGCAGGCGCAGGTTCGCGCGGCGCAGGAGGCCGTCCCCTTTCGCGCCCGCCGCGGCGTACAGGCCGGATTCGCGAAGGAGCAGGCGGATGAAGCGTTCCAGCGACATGACGTCCGCCAGGAAGCGCCAGCGGTCCAGCGTGTCCAGGACGGCCCGGCAGGCCGGGTCGGTCTCCGCCAGGCTGAAGAAGGCCTGATGGAAGGCAATGTCGCCCTCGGGGGCATGCCGCCGCACGCGCGCCAGGTCATCCGGCGGGAAGGCGAAGACCGGGCAGGCCAGGGCATGCAGCAGGGGCGTGTCCTGCAGGGGGTTGTCCAGCACCCTGAGCAGGGCCAGGAGGTCGCGGACCTCCTGCTGGGCGTAGAGCTCGCCCTCGGCGTCCGAATAGGCGGGGATGCCGGCCTGGCTGAGGATCTCCGCCATGATAGGCGCCCGTCCGGAGGCGGTGCGCAAGAGCACCGCGATGTCCCTCAGCTGCAGCGGACGGGTCGCATCTCCGTCGGGGATGGGCGTACCCAACAGTTCCTTGACGCGGCGGGCGATAAGCCGGGCCTCGTACACAAAGGCCTTTTCCATCTCACCCATGTCCTTTTTGGAGAACGCCTCCCCGTCGCCGTCCCCGTCCTCCTCCGGCGCTTCCCCGGCTTCCTCCTCGGGGAGGATGTCAACCTCAGTCTCCGCTTCTTCGCCCTTCTCGATCAGCCACAGTTCCACCGGAGGGCCGCCCTCCCCCTCCCCGGCCGGCGAGGCCAGCCGGGCCTGCTCGTCGTAGCCGATCTCGGTGGCGTCTTCCCGCATCGCGGACTGGAACACCAGGTTGACGGCCTTTAAGATATTGGGCCTGGAGCGGAAGTTTTCCCTCAGGGTGATCAGCCGGGCGTCTGCTCCGTCATCCGTTTGGAAACCGTTGTATTTGCGCAGGAACAGGGTGGGGTCCGCCAGGCGGAAGCGGTAGATGCTCTGCTTGACGTCGCCCACCATGAACAGGGTGTTCCCGGCGCCGTGAAGCCTGCGGATGATCCCTTCCTGGATGCTGGAGATGTCCTGGTACTCGTCCACGAACAGCGCGTCGTAGGCGCCGGCCACCTCCCGCTGGACCAGCGGGTCCTTCAGCGCCCGCAGGGCCAGGTGTTCCAGGTCGTTGAAGTCCCACAGCAAGCGGCCGGCCTTGGCCTGGCCGTAGCGCCCGTGCGCGTCCCGCGTGAGCGCCGCCAGGGCGCGCAGGGAAGGCAGGGTCAGGCGTACGTCCCGCATCCATTCCTCCGCCTGCGCCACGCCGGAGGGCAGCAGGCCCAGGGCGTCCCTGACGAGGCTTTTGGCCCTGTCCCGGAGGGATTTGACCTCCTCCCGGACCAGGGGGTCCTCCTCCGCCCCCGCCCTGCGGGACGTCAGGCGGGCAAAGTCCAGCGGGGGATACCCCCCGCAGCCCCCGGCGTCCAGGAGACCCCGCAGCTGTTCCAGCAGCGCCAGGTCGCCGCTGACCATTGGAAGGTAGCGCCCGGGGCCATCCGGCCTCTCGCACAACACTTTGCAGTACGTCAGCAAATCCGAAGCGCCGGAGAGCATCAGCCGGGCTTCCCGGCGCATGACCCCGTACCAGGGATGGTCGTACAGGCTGCCTTCCTCCTGCGCCGCCAGGGCCTTATCCAGCCATTCCCAGGGCTCGTCCTGCGCCATCAGGAAGCGGTAGAGCGCCTCGGCCATCCCGATGATCTCCGCCTCGCTGAAGCGGTCGGTCAGTTCCCCGCCGTCCGCGCCAGGGCCGGCGTACAGGTCGTCCATCGCCGCGTCCAGCGCGGCCTTGAACAGCTCCCCCGCCAGGGCCTCGTCGGCGAGCTTGCTCAGGGGATCGGTGCCCGCGGCCTGGAAATGCCGCCTGACCACCTTCTGGCAAAAGCTGTGCAGGGTGCTGATGTCCGCGCGGCCCAGCAGCTGGTACTGCGTTTTCAGGCGCGGGCTGTCCCCCGCCGCGGCGCTGAGCAGCTCCGTCAGGCGGCTTTTCATCTCTTCCGCCGCCGCATGGGTGAACGTGACCACCAGCATGCGGTCCAGCGGCACCCCCTCTTCCAGCAGCGCCATCACCCGCTGGATGAGCACGGACGTCTTGCCGCTGCCCGCGGCGGCGCTGACCAGCACCTCGCGGTTGCGGGCGTCTATGGCCTGCCGCTGCTGCTCAGTCCACCGGCGCATCGTCCGCCTCCAGAAGCGCCTGGAAGGCCTTCGTCACGGCGCGGCGGCCGGATTCATAGGTCAGCGACCCCTGCTGGTACACCGCCCAGGGCGGCCGCATCGGCGCGTCGCAGCTCAGCTCGATGGAAGCGCCCTGCACAAAGGTGCCGGCAGCCATGATGACCTGGTCCTGGTACCCCGGCATGTCCCAGGGCTCCGGCAGGGCGTGGGCGTCCACCGGGGAGCCGGCCTGGATGCCCCGGCAGTAGGCGACCACCTTGTCCCGGCTGCCCGGAACCAGCGCCTGGATGATGTCCGCGCGCGGGTCAAAGGCGCCCGGCAGGGCATCCAGGCCCAGCAGTTCCGCCGCCCTTGCCGTCAATGCCGCCACTTTCAGCGCCTGGCACACGGTGTGCGGCGCCATGAACAGCCCTTGGTAGAAGGGGCGGTAGCTCGCCTCGTAACTGCCGACCTCGCGCCCCAAACCCGGCGCAGTCAGGCGGTTTTCGATGAGGGAAACGGCCCGCCTGGAGCCGGCGACATAACCGCCGGTCGGTGCCAGGCCGCCGCCCAGGTTTTTGATCAGGCTGCCGGCTGCCGCGTCCGCGCCGTAAAAGGTCGGCTCATCCTCCGTCACAAAAGCGCCGTAGCAGTTGTCCACCAGGACGAAAACGTCGGGATTTTCAGCCTTCACGGCCTGGATGAGGCCTTGCATGCCTTTGGGCGGGATGGACGGCCGAAGGGCATAACCCCGGCTGCGCTGGATGAAGACCACGCGGGTCTTCCCGTTCATCATCCGCAGCACCGCCGGGACGTCCAGTTCGCCCCGGGACGTCAGCTCCGCCTGGCGGGCGGCGACGCCCATCTCCAGCAGCGAGCCCGGCTCCCCGCCAAAGCCGATGACGCCTTCCAGCGTGTCGTAGGGCTTGCCGGTGGCCAGCAGCAACTCATCTCCCGGCCTGAGCAGGCCAAAGAGGCACATGGCCAGGGTGTGCGTGCCGCCGGAAAGCTGGGGGCGCAGGATGGCCGCCTCGGCGCGGAAGATGTCCGCGCACAGCGCCTCCAGCGTGTCCCGGCCGATATCGTCATAGCCGTAGCCGGTGCTGGGGGTAAAATGCCTGGCGGCCACGCGGCGTTCGGCGAAGGCATCCAGCACCCGGCCGGTGTTCGCCCGCTCCACCTCCTCAAACCCGGCGAAGACCGCCGCGCAATCCCTTTCCGCCTG
>CAZJCB010000035.1:0-9613 GCA_964544245.1 uncultured Christensenella sp. | reverse complement strand
CGCGCTTTCGGGGTCGCGTTCCTGAAGCAAACGGTGCAGGGCTTCGGCCCCCCGCGTATCCGCGATGCCCTGGTATTTCTGCCGCACGGCGGGATCAGACGGCGCGCCGCCAAACCCCAATGGCCTGGACATCGCGCGGAGGTAAAGCCCCGTGCCGCCGCACAGCACCGGCAGCTTCCCGCGGGACAGGATATCCTCAACGGCCTTCCCGGCCGCCTGGGCGTATTCCGCCACCGAGTAGGGGTCCTTCGGGTGGGCTACGTCCAGCATGTGGTGCGGAACCGCCTCCCGCTCCGCCCTGGAGGGCTTGGCGGTGCCGACGTCCATGAAGCGGTAGACCTGCATGGAGTCCATGCAGACGATTTCGCCGCCCAGTTCCGCCGCCACGCGCAGGGCCAGCGCGGACTTGCCGGACGCCGTCGGGCCGGCAAGGCCCAATACCAGAGGTTTTTTCATCCCTGGATGCGGCCGAAACGGCGCTCCAGCTCCGCGCGGGTCAGCTCCAGTACGATGGGGCGGCCATGGGGGCAGGTCGGGGTGGTGCCCTTCCGCACCATCTCGTCCGCCAGCGCCTGCAGCGCGCCTTCGGGCAGCCGTTCGCCCCCCTTGACCGCGTGCTTGCAGGACGCCATGATGATGCGTTCCGTGCGGCTGGCCCCGCTAAGGCTGCCCAGGCTCCCCAACTCGTCCAGCGCGTCCAGGAAGCTGCGCTGCGCCCTGGGCTCGCCCAGTTCCACCGGCACGCTGAGCAGGCGGACGGAGCGGCTGCCAAAGTCCTCCGCCTGAAAACCCGCCCGGGCCAGGTCTTCCCTGTACTGCAGAAAGGCCTGATAGCCGGGGTAATCCAACTCCACCAGCGCGGGGGAGAGCAGGGCCTGGGAGGGGGCGTGACGCTCAACGGCCGCCATCAGGCGGTCAAACAGGAGCCGCTCATGCAGGGCGTGCTGATCGATCAGGAGCAGCCGCTCCCCCCGCTGGGCGATGATGTAAGTCCTGAACGCCTCGCCGATGACCTGGAGGGCTTCCCCCGGCAGGGGCACGCCCGGTGCGCTGAGCTGCTCCGCGGCTTCCTGCGGCGGCGGGACGGGTTTCACGGAGGCCGGCGTCATTTCCCTCACTGCGTCCCGGACGACCAGCGCGGCGGGGCGCGGCCGTTCTTCAGGGATGGCCGGCGACTCCGCGGGTTCCATGCGCGTCACCTCAGCCCGGGCGGCCTCCGCCGGGCGGGCAAAGAGCGGGGGCGGGCTGTCCAGCGGCGCGTCCCTGAGGGCGTCCTCCACAGCGAGCTGCAGCGCCTGGGTGACGGCCTGTTCGTTGGCGAAACGCACTTCCCACTTGTTGGGGTGCACGTTGACGTCCACCGCCTCAAAGGGCAGGGTGAGCGACAGCGCGCACATCGGGAAGCGGCCGATCATCACCCGGTGGCGGCAGGCTTCCTCCAGCGCCCTGCTGAGGGCTTGCCCCCTGACGGCGCGGCCGTTGAGGAAAAAATGCTGGTGCGCGCGGCTGCCCCGGGACTGCTCCCCGACGCCGATGAGGCCCCGGACAAGCACGCCCTGCTCCCCGCCGTCGACCCGCTTGAGCTGCCGGAGCGCGTCCACGCCGTAGACGGCCAGCACCGCGCCCTCCAGCGTTCCGTCCCCGGGGCTGGCGAAAAGCTGCTTCCCCTCGGAGACCAGGCGGAAGGCGACGTCGGGGCGGGAGAGGATGAGCTGCGCCATCAGTTCGGCACACAGGGCGGCTTCCCGCTGGGGCTTCTTCATGAAATCCCGCCGCACGGGCGCGTTGTAGAACAGGTCGCGGACCAATACCTGGGTGCCCTCGGCGCAGGCGGCGTCCGTGACGGACATCATCTCCCCGCCCTCGTTGACCGCCTTCATGCCCGCTTCGCTGCCCCGCTGGCGGCTGGTCAGGGTGACACGGCTGACCCTGGAGATGGAGGCCAGCGCCTCCCCCCGGAAGCCCAGGGTAAAGACGCTGTGCAGATCCTCCGCGCGGCCCAGCTTGCTGGTGGCGTGCGGGGCGAAGGCCAGCAGGAGGTCTTCCGGCGCGATGCCGGAGCCGTTGTCCGTTACCCGGATGCTGTCCAGCCCGCCGCCTTCCAGCTTCACCGTGACGGCTCCCGCCCCCGCGTCCAGGCTGTTCTCCACCAGTTCCTTCACGACCGCGGCCGGCCGCTCGACGACCTCGCCGGCGGCGATGAGCATCACCACTTCCTGGGGCAGTACACGGATCTTCCCGCTCATCAATGCTCCTAAATCCTTCGCGCTTTTTCCTTCAGGAGGAACAGGCTGTTCAGCGCGTCCATCGGGCTCATCTGCAGCACGTCCAGCCCGGCCAGTTCCTGCACCAGTTCCGCGCGGGCGTACTCGCCCAGCGCCATCTGCTCGTCCTTCCTGCGCGCGCGTTTTTCCAGGATGTTCCTGCCGATGGCGTCCCCGGTGATGTTGCTGGCCTCCAGCCTGGCCAGGATCTCCCGGGCCCGGGAAACCACCGCCCGGGGCACCCCCGCCATGCGCGCGACATAGACGCCGAAGGACTTGTCCGCCCCGCCGCGCTTGATCTTGTGCAGGAAGACGACCTCGTCGCCCAGTTCCCTGGTCAGGACGCTGAGGTTGACCACTCCGGGAAGCGTCCCTTCCATTTCGCTCAGTTCATGGTAATGCGTCGCGAAGAGGGTCAGGGCGCCGGACTGCTCCGGGTTGGCCAGGTACTCCACCGCCGCCCAGGCGATGGACAGGCCGTCCAGCGTGCTGGTGCCCCGCCCGATCTCGTCCAGCACCACCAGGGAGCGGGCGGTGGCGGAGCGCAGGATGTGGCTGAGCTCGGTCATCTCCACCATGAAGGTGGACTGGCCCGCCGCCAGGTCGTCCTGCGCGCCGATGCGGGTAAAGACGTTGTCCATCAGGGGGATATCGGCCTCCGCTGCCGGTACGAAGGAGCCCATGTGCGCCATGAGCGCGATGAGCGCGGTCTGGCGCATGTAGGTGGACTTGCCCGCCATGTTGGGCCCCGTGACGATCAGCATGCGCTCCTGGGGGTTCATGTCCGTGTCGTTGGGCACGAAGCCGCCCTCGGGCAGGGCCTGTTCCACCACCGGATGGCGGCCCTCGCGGATCACCAGCCGGCCTTCGCTGTTGATGCCGGGGCGGACATAGCGGTTCTCCCGCGCGGCGCGCGCCAGGCCCTGCAGCGCGTCCAGGGCCTTGAAACCCAGCGCCAGGCTTTGCAGCCCCGCCATCCGCTCCAGCAGCCTGTCCAGCACGCCGTCATACAGCTCGTTTTCCAGCCGCTCCGCTTCCTCCTGCGCGCCCAGGGCCCTGCGTTCCAGGGCGTTGAGTTCCTCCGTCGTGTAGCGCTCGGCGTTGGCGAGGGTCTGCCGCCTGATATAGCGTTCCGGAACCATGGCGTAGTTGGATTTGGTGACCTCGATGTAGTAGCCGAACACGCGGTTGTACTGCACCCTGAGATTTTTGATGCCGGTGCTCTCCCGCTCGCGCGTTTCCAGCTCGCTGATCCACTTGCGGCCGTCCCGCGCGGCCAGGCGCGCCCCGTCAAGGCTGACGCTGTAGCCTTCCTTGATGGCCCCGCCGTCGGACAGGAGCGCCGGCGCGTCGGGGGAGATGGCGCTGAAGAGCAGTTCCCGCAGGTCCGGCAGGGGGGCCAGCTGTTCCCTGACCCTGGCCAGCCCTTCCTGGGGGAGGCCGGAGAGCAGTTCCTGCGCCCCGGGCGCCTTGTCCAGTGCCCTGAGCAGGCCCAAACAGTCCCTGGGGCTCAGGGTACGGTAGCTGAGCCTGGACAGGAGGCGCTCCAGGTCGTACACCTCGCGCAGCAGCGCGCCGGCCTCTTCCAGCAGCCTCGGACTGTCATAAAAGGCCTGCACGCAGTCCAGCCTGGCCTCTATCTGCCCCCCGTCCAGCAGCGGGCGCTCCACCCAGGAACGCAGGAGCCTGGCGCCCATGGCGGTGCACGTCCTGTCCAGCACGTGCAGCAGCGTGCCCCTGCCGCCGCCCCGCAGGCCCTCCACCAGTTCCAGGCTGCGCATCGCGGAGGGCGGCAGCGGCATCGCGTCCTCCCTGTGCAGCAGGATGACCCGGGCGATGTGCCTGAGCGCGACCTTTTGCGTGTCGCCCAGGTAGGACAGCAGCGCGCCGGCGGGGCATACCAGCAGTTCGTCCCTGTCCGGAATGCCCAGCGCCTCCGTCGCGGCGGCGGAGAAATGGCGCAGCAGGGCTTCCCTCGCCTTCGCCAGGCGGAAGCCTTCCGGCCGGACCGTGCTCACAAAACCTGGGTAGATCGCTTTCAGGCGCTCCGGGTCGTTGCTGATCGCCTCGCTGGGCCGGCGGGCGGCCAGGAAGGCCCCCGCGGCCCCGTCTCCCTCCGGGAAGGACTTGATAAAAAACTCCCCCGTGGACACGTCGCACAGGGCGGCGCCTGCGCGTTTGCCCGCGAAGCAGACCGCCGCGATAAAGCGGTTCTCCTTCTCGCTGAGCATGCTCAGGTCGCTCACGGTGCCCGGGGTGACGATGCGCACAATGGCCCGCCGGACCAGGGTCTTCCCCTTGCCAGGCTCTTCGGTCTGCTCGGCGATCGCCACCTTGTAGCCCCGGCTGACCAGGCGGGCGATGTACCCGTCCGCCGCGTGCCAGGGCACGCCGCACATGGGCGCCCGCTCCTCCATCCCGCAGTCGCGCCCGGTCAGGGTCAGCTCCAGCTCCCGGCTGGCAGTGACGGCGTCGTCAAAGAACATCTCATAAAAATCGCCCAGCCTGAAAAAGAGGAGCGTGTCCGGGTTCTCCTCTTTCAGTTCCAGGTACTGCCGCATCATCGGGGTCAGTTCGGCCATGGTTCCCCCTCAGGCTTTATAGACGGATTATACCATAAAAAAGGGAAAACGCCGGCAGCTGTCGCCCCGGCGTCGCGTTCGGCCCGCCTCAGCGCACCGAGCAGCCCTGGCAGCCTTCGCAGCCGCCGCTGCCGCAGACGGCGTCGTAGTCGTATTCCTCTTCCCCCGTCAGCGCGGCCTGCAGGGTGCCGTTGATCCGGTCCATCAGGACGCTGAAGGCGGCGCGCGCCTGGTTGACCTGTTTCATCTTGTCCTGCGCGTTGATCTGCTCTTCCACTTCGCCGGCCTTGCCGTTCAGCGCGTCCACCTGGTCCTCCGCGCCGTCTTCAAGGGACAGTGCGCGGATCTGGTCGCGCAGGTCGGCGTACTGGGCGTAAAGGTCCGAGAGGCCGGGGTCGGCGGAGGCGTCCTCCTCCAGGGCGCGCATGTCCCGGTACTCCGGGGAGAGGGAGATCAGTTCGCCCAGTTCGCGGGCTTTTTCAAGGATGGTTTCGTTCATGTCAGTTCCTTTCTGTCCTTTCGGCTTTGAGTGTGTTGCTGCCCTGCCCGGTGATCCGGACGGGCACGATCTGTCCGATGAGTTCGGGCGGCCCCGGGAAGTTGCAGGCGATGCCGCGTCCTGTTTTGCCGGTCAGCCACCCCGCGTCCCGGCGGGAGGCGCCTTCCGCCAACGCATCCGCTTGCGTCCCGATGATGGAGGCGAAAACCTCTGCGGTGATCCCCTCCTGCGCGGCGATCAGCCGGGTGATGCGGTCCTTCGCGGTGTCCTGGGGAACGCGGCCGGGCAGCCTGGCGGCCTTGGTGCCGGTGCGCGGGCTGAAGACAAAGGTGTAGGCGCTGTCAAAGCGGACCTCCTCCACCAGGCTCAGCGTCTGCAGGAAATCCTCCTCGGTTTCGCCGGGGAAGGCCACGATCAGGTCGGTGGTCAACCCGATGCCGGGCATCTCACCGCGCAGCGCGCGGACTCGGTCCAGGTAGGTCTCCCGGGTGTAGCGGCGGTCCATGGCGGCGAGCATCCGGTCGCTGCCCGACTGCGCCGGCAGATGCAGGTGGGGGCACACGGCGGGGTTGCGCGCCATTTCCCGGATCAGCCTGTCCGAGAGGTCCTTGGGGTTGCTGGTCATGAAGCGCAGACGCGGCACGCCCGTCTTCCCCAGTTCCCGCAGCAGTTCGGGGAAATCCGCCCCGCCGGCGCCGCGGTAGGAGTTGACGTTCTGCCCCAGGAGCATGATTTCCTTCACGCCGTCCCGGACCAGCCCCTCCGCGTCCCTGATGATGTCCGCCATGTCCCGGGAGCGTTCCCGGCCCCTGACCATGGGCACCACGCAGTAGGAGCAGAAGTTGTCACAGCCGTACATCACGGTCAGGTAAGCGAAGAAGGGGCTCTGGCGCAGGACCGGCAGGCCTTCGTAGAGGGTGCTGTCCTCCCCGCTGCGGAAAGCTTCCTCCCGGCGGCCTTCCAGGGCCATGAGCAGGCGTTCCGGCAGCTGGTAGATCTCCCCGGGGCCAAAGCTGAAGTCCACAAAGGGATAGCGGTCTTTCAGGCGCTCCTGGAAGCCCTGCTGCTGCGCCATGCAGCCGCACACGCCCACCAGCAGTTCCGGCCTGGCCTTCCTGATCTCCTTGGTGAAGATGATGTTGCCCATCGCCCGGCGCTCCGCGTTGTCCCGGATACAGCAGGTGTTGAACAGGATGAGGTCAGCCTGCCGGCGGTCGTCCTCCCGCTTCAGGCCCATCCCTTCCAGGATGCCAGCCAGCGTCTCCGAATCGTGCGCGTTCATCTGGCAGCCATAGGTGATGACATGGTAGCTGCCCGGGCGGTCCGGGCGGGCTTTGACCTGCGCGCTGATCGCTTCCTGTCTGAGGATCTCCTCCCGGCTGACGGGCCGGACCGCGTCACGCATCCTCTTCCTCCATGGCCGGCCCGCTTTCGGGCATTTCTTCATCCCCTTCACTCAGGCGCTGGGCGGGGATAGGCGTCTCCCCCTTGCGGCGCGTCATCTCCACCAGGCCCAGGCGGGTGAAGCCCAGCACCTCGGACACCACGCGGTCGCCCCGGAGGGCTTCCTTCAGTTTTGACAGCACGGCGTCCTGCTGCTCTTTCTCTTTCATACCGATGAAATCGATCAGGATGACCCCGCCTATCCGGCGGAGCCTGAGCAGCCGGGCGATCTCCGCCGCCGCCTCCAGGTTGGTGCGTAGGATGAGGTCGCCGGCCTTGCGCGTGTCCCCCGCGGTGTTGACGTCAATGAGCGTCGCGGCCTCGCAGGGGTCCAGCACCAGGGTGCCGCCTGAGGGCAAATATACCCGCCTGCGCAGCGCCTGATGCAGCTGTCCTTCCACGCCGTAGAGCGCGAAAGGGTCATCGGACATTACAAAGGGCACCCCCAGCGCCGCCGCGGCCTTTTCGTCGTCCGTGACGGTACGCTGAGGCATGTCCTGCACGTCCCTGAGCAGGCGGGCGAGCGCGCCGGGCGCTTCCCTCAGCACCGCGGGGGCCCTGAGGTTCCTGGATTTTGCGAGGATGTCCCCCCATGCCGCGAGGTGCAGGCTGATTTCGGAGAGGATGTCCTGCCTGGATGCCCCTTCCGCGTTCGCGCGCAGGACCAGGCCCATGCCTTCCGGCCTGAGCTGGCCGGCCAGGGCGCCCAGGGCCGCGGGGTCCCCCGCCCGCCTGGAAGCGTGGGCCGCCCCGCCCAGGGGGAGCAGCATCGCCAGCCGCCCGACCAGGGATACGTCCATGCTCAGGTAGGCCGCCTTGTTGCCCAGCGGCGGTTTTTTCACCTGCACGACCATCGCGTCGCCCGGCTGGGGCTGGGCGTCCGCGGCCATCTCGCTGAAGGGCAGGAAGCCTTCCCTGCCCTCCGGCAGCTGCACGAACATGGCGCCCAGGCTTTTCATCACCCGGCCCGCGCGCCCCAGGAGCACCGTTTCGGGGCTGACGGCGCAAGGCGCTTCCAATTCCATATATTCCAGCAGCCTGCGGTCACGGGTCAGCGCCGCGCGCGGCTTTTCGCCCCTTGTGCACAGCAGCAGTTCCGTCATGCGTCCTCCAGGGGCACGAAGCGTTCGTCCAGCAGGGCGGTGCGGGTGACCAGGCAGCGCGGCGCGGCGATGCCGGCGTAATCCGCCAGGGCCTGGATCAGCGCGTCCGGCTTGGCCGTGCCGCTTTCCCGCTGGGCGAGGGCCGCCAGCAGACAGCCGTCCCTGGCGATCAGGTTGTAGATCAGGGGCCGCAGGTCGCCCGTCTTTTCACCGGACTTGGTGCGGCGCAGGTAGGGGATGCTGTCCCGCTTCATGAATCCCGGCACAGCCCCGAGCAGGGCGCCGGCCCCCTCCTGCGGCTTTATGGTGTACTGCGCGGCGAACAGCCTGGCCATGGCGGCGGGGTGTTCGTCCGGGAGCAGCCGGGCGCGCAGCGCCCTGAGCCCTTCGGGCAGCGCGCCGTTGAGCTGCCGGAGGAAGGGTTCCTCCCCGACGTCCCCCTGCAGTGGCACTTCCATGATTTCCCGTTCGCCGGTTACCCCGACGGACAACGGGGCCGCGAAACTGAGCATCAGGTGCGGGCTGAACCCCTGGGAGTAGGACGCCGGCAGCCCGCTGCGCCGCAGCGCCCGCTGCATCGCGCGCTGCAGGTCCAGGTGGCCGATAAAGCGCATCGCCCCGATTTTTCGGAACACGACCAGCATCCTCATGCGGGGCACACCCCCTCAAATCGCCGCAGGCCGCAGCCTTCGCAGCCCTCCCGGCAGTCGGGCGTGGTCTCTCCCCGCAGCGCGCGTTCGTTTTCCAGTTTCAGGTAGGCCTTGGAGACCCCGATGTCCACAAAGTCCCAGGGCAGCAGCTCGTCTTCTTCCCTCGGGCGGCTGGCGTAGAAGGCCGGGTCGATACCCTCCTCCCGGAAGGCTTGCATCCAAAGGGGATTGTTGAAATGTTCGCTCCAGCCGTCCAGCCTGCAGCCAAGGGCATAGGCCTTTTCCAGCACGCGGCCCATCCTCCGGTCGCCGCGGGCAAAGCAGGCCTCCAGGAAACTCAGTTCCGGCTCGTGCCAGTTGAAGGTGACTCCCTTGATCTTCAGCGCATCGCGCAGCAGCCTCTGCTTGCGCCGGATCTCCTCCAGGCTGTCCTGCGCCGCCCACTGGAAGGGCGTGAAGGGCTTGGGCACAAAGGTGGACGCGCTGACCGTGACCTTGAGGCCGCGGGCGCGCTTCTCCCTGGGCAGGGCGAAGTAGCAGCCTACGACCTTTTTCGCCAGGTCCGCGATGCCCAGCAGGTCTTCGTCCGTTTCAGTGGGCAGGCCGATCATGAAATACAGCTTGACGGTGTCCCAGCCTGACTCGAAGGCTTCCGTCACCGTGCGCAGCAGGTCTTCCTCGGTGACGCCTTTGTTGATCACGTCGCGCAGCCGCTGGGTGCCGGCCTCCGGCGCAACGGTCAGGCCACTCTTTTGCACCTGCGCGGTATCTGCCAGCGCCTCCTGCAGTTTCCCGTCGATCCTCAGGCTGGGCAGGGACAGGTTGACGCGCTGGGCGGAGAAGCGATCGTTCAGGCCGCGGATCAATTCCAGCAGGTTGGAATAGTCTCCCGTGGACAGGCTGGACAGGCTCATCTCCTCATAGCCCGTGGACGCGACCAGTCTTTCGGCCAGGAAGAACAGCTTTTCCACGCTGCGCTCCCGCACGGGGCGGTAGAGCATCCCCGCCTGGCAGAAGCGGCAGCCGCGCGTGCAGCCCCGCATGATTTCCAGCACGATGCGGTCGTGCACCG
>CAZJCB010000034.1:0-15523 GCA_964544245.1 uncultured Christensenella sp. | reverse complement strand
GATGAATATACCACACCCCACGAACCTCAGTCAAGCATTATTTTGGGGAAATTTCGTTTTCCGGAGGACTTCTTCGGCGCAGATCTTTCCTCCTGCTGCCCTCCTGGTTGTGAAACGAACCTGTTCCATCATACTGGCTGTGCAATTCGTAAAAATTGCACGCGAATTGCACGGATGGCTGTCCGGCCAGCCCTGGAAAAGCCGTGGTTTCGCCTGTTTACCGCGAACCTGGCGCAATCCTTTTGGCATGACAGAACAGCCTGCGAGAGCGTTCAATCTCCTCTCAAAGCAAAACCATAACTGAACAGCCTTGCCATGTCGTCCCAGCCGCGGTTGCGAGTCCGGCTGTTGAGGATGACCGCGTAAAGCACGGCGCTGCCCCGCCGCGCTGCCCCTACGTAGCAAAAACCGGCCGCGCTGGTGTAGCCGCTTTTGATACCATATGCGCCGGGATAATGAGCCGTGGCAAGGGGATTGAGCAACTCGCTTCCGCTATTCAGGACCAACTCGCCACGTTTCACCGTCGGGGACAAGCGGTACTCCAGCGTCCCGGCGATTTCCGCAACCATAGGATTCTGCATCGCGTACATCGTCAGCGTGGCCATATCCCTGGCAGTGGTGTAATGCTCCGGGTCGTGGTAGCCGTGCGGATTGGCAAACTGCGTATCCGTCAGGCCCATCTGCCTGGCTTTCAGGTTCATGCGAAGCACAAATTTCTCAACCGAACCGGCTGTGATTTCCGCGACCGCGTTGGCCGCGTCGTTTCCTGAGCGCAGCATGAGGCCATGGAGCAGATCCCGCATCGGCATCTTCTCCCCCGGATACACGGGCACCAAGGAGGAGTCTTTTGGCACTGCAGCGGCGGAGGCGGGCACAGTGACCCGCTCATCCAGCCCACCGCGTTCGACCGCCAGCAGCAGGGTCATAATTTTGGTGGTGCTGGCCGGATACAGCCGTACGTCCGCGTCCTTGGCATAAAGGATTTCCCCGCTTTGCGCATCGACCAGGATGCAGGAGAAGGCATTCAGGAACTCGTCTGCCAGCCCCAGCGGATAAGCGTCGTCGAAAAACTCGGGCGCGCGGATGGAAAAGGGGGACAGATCCGCATTGGGATCCAGCCAATCCCGCGTCACCTTGTCGGCGGCCCCGCTGACGATGACGCCCTCGGCGCCATAGGACGCCAGTTGGTGCTGAAAGCTTTCCAGCGCCTCGAGGGTCTCCTGCCCAAAGACCCCATCCGCGGGCCCGTTCAGAAACTTGAGGTCAATCAAACGGTTTTGCAGGGTTATGACCCGCTGGCCTGACGTGCCCAGCGAGAAGTCGATGAATGGACGCATGACTTCATCATCATAGAGCAAGGCCAGGGTGACCGGTCCGGCAATGCCGTCCACACTGAGCCGATATCCTTTTGCAGCCAGCGCCTGCTGAAGCGCCAAGACCGCCCGGCGCGTCGCCTCTCCGAAAACGCCATCCGCCTGCCCAATCAGAAAACCCGCCTGAATAAGGCGCTGCTGCGCTTTGCCCACCGCATCCCCGGCAGAACCAAGGGACAGTACCGGATAAGCCTGCTGCGCCTGACCCGGGAAATTGGCAAGCGCCAGCAGCAAGGTGCAGATCAGCGCAGAAGCTCTCCTGTACTTCATTCAGCCTTCCCCTCTCCTGGTCTGAACAGTCAACGCGCGGGCAGGGCGGTTTCCTGCAGGATTATAGCACAGGATAAAACGCGTGTGCCCCGGCAGGAGCCTGTAGACCAGTCAAAATTGATAGCAAAATGATGCCGGCGCAATGACATTCCGGACATTTTGGCGTATAATGGGCGCAACATCAGCCGGAGGAGAAAATCATGGATCAACTGAAACTCGGTATCATCGGATGTGGCGGCATCGCCAACAGCAAGCACTTGCCTTCCATCAAAGAAGCCGGCGGGGCGGACGTAGTCGCCTTCTGCGACATCATCCCCGAACGCGCGAAGAAGAGCGCCGAGGAATTCGGCACAAAAGACGCGCAGGTGTTTAAAGACTACAAAGACCTGCTGAAACTGGACCTGGACGCCGTGTATGTGTGCACGCCCAACCGCAGCCACAGTTCCATCACGGTGGACGCGCTGCGTTCCAGAAAGAACGTCATGTGCGAAAAGCCGATGGCCATCAACTACGCAGAAGCGCAGAAGATGCTGGCCGCCAGAAAAGAAAGCGGCAAACTGCTGACCATCGGCTACCAGAGCCGTTACCGGGCTGACAGCCAGTACCTGAAAAAGACCATCCAGGACGACACGCTGGGCGAGATTTACTTCGCCCGCGCCAACGCCGTGCGCCGGCGCGCCGTGCCCACCTGGGGCGTCTTCCTCAACGAGTTTGAGCAGGGCGGCGGCCCGCTGATCGACATCGGCACCCACGCGCTAGACCTGACGCTGTGGATGATGGACAATTACAAGCCGAAATACGCCGTCGGAACCACCTTCCACAAACTGAACAACGACAGGGGAACGGCCAACGCCTGGGGGGACTGGGACCCGGAAAAGTTCACAGTGGAAGACAGCGCGTTTGGTTTTGTGGTGATGGAAAACGGAGCTACCATCATGCTCAGTGCCTCCTGGGCGCTGAACACACTGGACGTGGAAGAGAGTACCACCACCCTGTCGGGCACCAAGGGAGGAGCAGACTTCCATGACGGGCTGCGCATCAACGGCGTCAAACATAACAGGATGTATGTCGAGAAACCTGACCTGAGGACCGGTTCTGTCGCTTTCTATGAGGGCGTGTCCTCCAAGCCCGAAGTCATCGAGCAGCAGGTCTTCCTGGCCGCCGTGCGCGGTAAAGGCGACCTGTGCGTGCTTCCGGAGCAGGCGATCGTCGTGACGCAGATCCTCGAAGCCATCTATAAAAGCGCACAGACTGGACAGCCGTATTACTTCAAGTAAGCAATAAAGGGACGTGACAATGAAAAATATGCCGATCGCCTATCAACTCTACTGTGTCAGGAACGAAATGGAACGCGACCTGAAAGGGACGCTGGAAGAGGTCAAACACCTGGGTTTTGACGGGGTGGAATTCGCTGGCTTCTTTGGCCGCAGCGCAAAGGAGATTCGCGCGATGCTGGACGAAACGGGGCTTGCGCCCCTCTCCAGCCACGTCCCCCTGAAATCCATCCAGGCTGACCCGGACGCCGTGATCGCCTACCACAGGGAACTGGGTTGCCCCTACATCGCCGTACCCTATCTGGAGGAAGGCGACCGGCCAGGAATGTCCGGTTTCGCCAGGGTCATCGCGTGCATCGTCCGTTTCGGGCTGGCCTGCCAAAAGGCGGGTATCGAACTGCTCTACCACAACCACGACTTCGAGTTCAGGAAGGTGTCCGGCATCTATGGGCTGGACTTCCTGTATGAAGCGGTCCCGGCTGAACTGCTGAAAACCGAGATCGATACCTGCTGGGTCAAATACGCAGGCGTGGACCCGGTCACCTACCTTGCCTCCTATAAGGGGCGCGCGCCCCTGGTGCACATCAAGGACTTCGTTTCCGACAACAGCGGACGGACGCCCTATGCCCTCATCGGCATGGATGAAGGCGCGCCGGACCGCAGCGGCTTCTCCTACCGCCCTTTCGGCCACGGCAGCCAGGACGCGGAAGGACTGGTCAACGCCGCCATTGAAGCCGGCGCGCAGTGGCTCATTCTGGAGCAGGACGAACCTTCCGGCGAATCGCCCTTCGCTGACGCCCGCCTGAGCATGGAGACCTTCAGCCGGCTTGGCGTGAGATAGAGTGAGAAAAATGCCAATAGCCCGCCTCACCGGCGGGCTTTTGCGTGTGGGCGCTCACAGGACGAAACGCGACGCGATGGTGAAAAAGATCAGGAGGCTTGTCGCATCAACCAACGTGGTGATCATCGGAGAGGCCGCCAGCGCCGGGTCCAGGCCGACGCGCTTGGCGATGAGCGGCAGCACGCCGCCAAAGGACTTGGCGATGACCACCGTGGCGAACAGACTGACAGAAACGACCGCAGCGAGCACCAGGCTTGCATGGTTGAGCAGCAGCAAACGGACAAAATTGACGGAAGACAGCGCAAGGCCGACAAGCACACCCACCCGGAACTCTGACCAGAGCACCTTGAAGATGTCGCTGAACTGCACCTCGCCCAGCGCGATGCCGCGCACCATCAACGTTGAGGCCTGCTGGCCGCTGTTGCCGCCGGTGCCCATGATCATGGGGATGGAAGCGGACAGGAGGATATTGACCGCCAGGACAGTTTCAAACCGGGCGATGATGGCGCCGGAGATGACGGAGGTGAACATCAGGATCATCAGCCAGGGCAGCCGGTTGCCCGCGAGCGTGAACAACCTTGACTTGAAATAGGGCTGGTCCGCAGGGGCAAGGCCCGACATCTTTTCAAAGTCCTCCGTGTTCTCTTCCTCGATGACGTCCATGATATCGTCGTAGGTGATGATGCCCACCATCCGGACTTCCCTGTCCACCACGGGAATGGACAGGAGGTGGTATTTGCGCACGGTATCGGACACTATTTCCTGATCATCCAGCGTATTGACTGAGAGGGTGCCCGGGTCCATCAGTTTCATCAATGCGGTTTCCTCTGGCACGACCAGGGCTTTATGCAGGGGAACGGTGCCAATGAGGCGTCTCTGCTCGTCCAGCATGTACAGGGTGTACACCGTTTCCTTGTCAACGCCCGTTTCCCTGATGATGCGCAGGGCGTCCCGCACGTTCATCTCCGGGCTGACCTCGCAGTATTCGATGGTCATCAGGGAGCCCGCGGAGTTTTCCGGATATTTCAGGAATTGGTTGATGATCGCGCGGGTATGCGGATCCGTGTTCCCCAGCACGCGCTTGACCGCGTTGGCAGGCAACTCCTCCAGGAAGTCGACCGCGTCGTCGACGAACATCTCGTCAATCAGCGCAGTGATTTCGGCGTCCGCGATGCTCTCTACCAGCATCTGGCGCTGGTCGGCGTCCATATAGCTGAATACGTCGGCGGACACGTCTTTGGGCAGGATCCGGAAGAGCAGCAAGAGCTTCTCCCGGTCCAGGTTTTTCATATAGTTCGCGATATCGACCGGGTTGAGCATCATGAGCGCGCCGCGCAGCTGCCCGTGACGGCTCTCGGCCAGGAGCTGGTTCAGCCGGTTTTCAATCTGTTCCCAGTCCATTGGAATCATCTCCATTCTCATCCATTCGCGCAAAAAAGCACCCTGCGGGTCAGCAAGTGCCGGCGACGTTGAGCGATGCGGGTGGAAGGCTTATGCGGGCAGCGCATCATGGATGCGCCGAGATCGCGGAACGCCTTCGCCAGCCTGGCATCTAACGCCGTCATCCATGAAAAGCCACCTCCTTTGAATATCCTGTTTATTATAGGAGTGGCTTTTTGCCTTGTCAACTTCCAATCTGGGGAGCGCTGTGCTATACTTTTATAGGTCGGCGGAGGATATATGCGGGTTTGCGGCATCATCGCGGAGTATGATCCCTTTCACAAGGGGCACTTGTTCCAGTTGAATCTTGCAAGGGAACTGTCCAGGGCGGACTACATGGTCTGCGTGCTGGGCTGCTCGTTTTCCCAGCGGGGCGAAGCGATGCTGCTGGGCACCTTCGACCGCGCGGCGATGGCGCTGGAAAATGGCTTTGACCTGGTGGCAGGCATGCCCTTCAGTTTCTCCTGCGCGCAGGCCAACCGCTTCGCCCGCGGCGGCGTCGGGACCCTCAGCCGGATGGGCCTGGTCAACGCCATCAGTTTTGGCTGTGAAACGGACAGGCTGGACTGGCTCCAGGCAGCCGCGGGGCTGATGAACCGGCCGGACGCAGCCTATCTCCGCCGGCTGAAAGACGGGCTGGCGGCAGGATACTCATTTGCGCGCGCGCAGGGCATCGCGCTGCATGAGGCGATGCCGGAACTCTCAAGAGACCTGATCGCTTCCCCCAACTTTATCCTTGGGCTGAGTTACCTGAGGGAACTGGACCGGCTGGGCAGCCCGATTGAAGCGATTCCGGTCAAGCGGGCAACAAACTACCACAGCCGGGACGCGGGGCCTATGGCGTCAGCCGGCGCCGTACGCGCAATGCTGCTGAACGGCGAAATCGCCGGCGCTCTGGAAGGCTGTCCGGAAAACAGCGGGAAGGTCCTCAGGCAAGCCCTCCAGGCCGGGCGGCTGCACCGGCCCGAAGCGCTGGACCGCGTGCTGATCGCCATGCTGCTGGAGGACAGGCGGCCTGCAATTCGTCGGTCTCCGGAGGTATCCGAAGGGCTGGAGGACCGTATCCACCAGGCAGCACGGCGCGCGGTGTCAAGGGAGGAACTGGTCCGCCTTGTCAAAACCAGGCGCTACCCTTATGCCCGGATCAACCGCGCGCTGGCCCATACCCTGGTGGGTATGGACGAATATCCGGACATGCCGCCCTACGCGCGCCTGCTGGGTTTCCGCAAACGGGCCGCGCCCTTGCTCAACGCCCTGGCCCAGTCCGGTTTCCCGATGGTGGACAGGCCGGCCCGCAGCGCCCATGCAGGGTTGCTCAGTGATATGCGCGCGGAGGAGTTGTGGGCGCTGGGCGCGGGCCTTCCGCCGCAAAGCGCCTGGCGGCAAAAAGTGATCGTATTGGACGAATAGATGGAGGAGGACAGCCCATGCGCGAACTGGACGTATCAGAAATCACCAGCGCGGTGAACGAATTGTTCCTGGAGGCGAATTACCGGATCGGACTCGATGTAATGGAGCGGCTCGAAAGGGCCAGAGAGGAAGAACCTTCGCCGCTGGGCCGAACCGTGCTGGAGCAAATCATCCAGAACAACCGGATCGGCGCGGCGGAAGACCTGTGCGTCTGCCAGGATACCGGCATCTCCGTCGTCTACCTCACCGTCGGACAGGAGGTTCACCTGAAAGGCGGATCCCTTGAGGACGCCGTCAACGCGGGAGTCAGGAAAGCTTATACGGAAGGATATCTGCGGAAATCCATTGTCGGAGATCCCCTGTTTGACCGCAGGAACACCGGCGACAACACCCCCTGCGTACAGCATGTGCGCATCGTTCCGGGCAACAGGGTGCACATCATGGCCATCGCCAAGGGTTTTGGCTCGGAGAATATGAGCGCGCTGAAGATGCTGACCCCTGGCGACGGCGTGGAGGGCGTGAAGCGCTTCGTGCTGAAGACAGTAGAGGAGGCGGGCCCCAACCCTTGCCCGCCGTTGGTGGTCGGCGTAGGTGTCGGGGGCAGCTTTGAACTGGCCGCGCTGATGGCCAAGCGGGCGACCAGCCTGCCCCTGACCCGCAGCCATAAAGATCTGCGGTACGCTGCGCTTGAGAACGAACTGGAAAGGGACATCAACCGCCTGGGTATCGGCCCGGCGGGATACGGGGGGCGGACCACCGCGCTGAAAGTCCATATCGTGACTGCGCCCACACACATCGCCGGGCTGCCGGTCGCGGTGAACATATGCTGCCACGCTGCGCGCCATGCGGAAAAGACGGTATAGGCCGGGGCGAAATTGGCTCATCCCGGTTCCCCCGGTCAGGAAACTTCCTTCTCCAACCCCGAATCCTGCAAAATTGACGAGGTGAAAAATATGAAAATCCAGGTACAGCTGCCACTGGACGAGGAGACGGTACATCGCCTGAAAGCCGGGGATGAAGTGCTTCTGAGCGGCACCGTGCTCACCGGGCGGGATGCCGCGCACAAACGGCTGATCTCACTGTTGGAAGCCGGGGAGGCACTGCCGGTCAACGTGCAGGGCGAAACCATCTATTACGTCGGCCCGGCGCCCGCCCGACCCGGCGAGGCCGTAGGCCCGGCGGGTCCAACCTCCAGCTACAGGATGGACCGCTTCACGCCCCCGCTGCTGGCGCTGGGGCTGAAAGGCATGATCGGCAAAGGGCGCCTTGGGCCGCAGACGCTCCAGGCCATGAGGACGCATCCCTCGGTCTATTTCGGCGCGATTGGCGGATCCGCGGTGTTGATCTCCAAATCCATCACGAAGAGCAGCGTCGCCGCCTGGCCGGACCTGGGTCCGGAAGCGGTCTACCGCTTTGAAATCGAGGATTTCCCTGCGGTGGTGGCCGTGGACAGCCGCGGCGTCAACCTGTATGAAGAGGGGCCCAAACTGTACAAGAGCATTGAACTGTGATAGGATGTGCCCACCATTCAGGGAGGGGGCGGGCATGGCGCGCGGAAGGTTTTTCAGGGCTCTGGCGGCAGCGGTTTCGCTGGTTTTACTGGCCGTTGCCCTACCACTCTCTTCTGCCCAGGCCGGCGAATATGACCCTGCCCGGCCGGACGCGCTGCAGGCCCGCAACCTGCGTGCTGAGAGCGCAATCGTCATCGAACAGAACAGCGGCGAGGTGTTGTTTGAAAAGAACGCGGATGAGCTGAAAGCGCCCGCGTCCACGACCAAGGTCATGACCATCCACCTGGCCCTGCTGCTGTCTGACCCGGAGGACATCGTCACCGTTTCTCCTTTCGCGCTCGCCATCCCTGAGGATTCCTCCAAAATAGGCTTACAGGCAGGCGAGCAGGTAAAAATGGAGGACCTTATCAAGGCCACGATGGTCGCCTCCGGCAATGATGGCGCGATCGCGATCGCGGAGCACATCACAGGTTCGGAAACCGCCTTTGTCGCCCTGATGAACGAAGCGGCCGCCCGCTATGGCTGCACGCGTACCCATTTCGTCAATTCCCACGGCTATCACGACGATTATCACCTGTCCACAGCACGAGATCTGGCCATCATCGCGCGGGAAGCGATGCAGAACGCACAATTCCGTGAGATCGCTTCACTGACAGCCTTTACCATGCCCGCCACCAACCTGTCCAAGGAGCGGAACCTGAGCAGCCAGTCGCGCAGCCTGCTCAACCAGAGTGATGACAACCAGTATTATTACCAATACGCCACCGGCATCAAGACCGGCCAGCATTCGCTGGCCGGATACTGCTTTATCGGCTCCGCGTCCAGGCAGGGCATCCCGTTGATTTCCGTCGTACTCAAATCCGGGTCCACGGCGCGCTGGACAGATACGCGCAGGCTGATGGAATACGGCTTCTCTCAATATGTCTCAACCAGCGTGTCCGAAATCTACAGGCAGAACCCAAAGGTCATCAACATATCCGCTTTCAGCCTGGAAGACAGTGACCTGGGCCGGCTGGAACTGGCCATCCGGAAACTGGATCCCGCAGCCAACGATTCCCTCATCGCGCCAAAGGGAAAACTGGATGAGCAGATCAAGCTGTATAACTCACGGACACAAATCGAATACACCCGCACACTGGAGGCGCCGGTGGAAGCCGGCGAAGTCATCGGCCTGATGACCTATACCCCCGCGCAGGCAGGCGCGGAAACAGTCCAGTATGAGCTGATCGCTGCCAGGGGCATAAAGAGGCGGGCAACGCTTGCCCCGACAGTGGAGGAAATCATCGCCTACACAGCGGCCGACCCCAATCCTTTCCCCCGTTTCTCCCTGGAATTCCTCTTCCTCATCCTGCTGCCGGTCATCGCGGTGCTGTTGGCCTCCCAGTTCATCTATAAACTGATCACCAGGAAACGCAAGCCGAAACTGAAGCAAAAACTGGAGTACAGGAGCAGGTACTACCGGTAGGCATATATGAACAATAAAGACCGCCATTCCCCTCCCGCCGGGGTTGTGGCTTTCAAGTATTCAGGAAATCAGGCCTGAACGCCGAAGTTCCTCTCATAAATCATCCGGACGCCTTTCAAGGTCAGCAGGCTGTCCACATGCTCTATGACGGCTGATTCCTGCGCGATCTGCGTGGCGAAACCGCCGGTCGCCACCACAGTCGCTTCCGGCGCGTCCATCTCCGCTTTCATCCGGCCGACGAGGTAATCAACCTGGCCAATGTAGCCGTAGAGCAGCCCGGACTGCAGGTTTGCGATGGTGCTGCGCCCAATCACTTTTTCCGGCAGGTTCAGTTCAAAATGCGGCAGTTTTGAGGTGCCGGTCACGACCGCCTCCCGCGCCAGGCGGACACCAGCCAGGATACAGCCGCCCAGGAAATTGCCCCGGCCGCCAATCGCCCCGAAGCTCGTCGCGGTGCCAAAGTCAATGAAAATGCAGGGCGAGCCAAACTGCGCGTAAGCCGCCACGGCGTTGCAGATGCGGTCGCTGCCCAGCTCCTTGGGATTCTCGTATAAGATGTTGATGCCAGTTTTCAGCCCGGGGCCGACAAAATGCGGCTCAAGGCTGAAATAGTCGCGGCACATGTGCTCGATGGTAAAGTTGATGCTGGGCACGACGGAGGAAATCATGATGCCTGCCACAATACCCATTTCCAGACCAGCATGGCGGAACATCCCGTTCATCAGGATGCCGTATTCATCAGACGTGTAACTCGTGTTTGTGGAAACCCGCCAGGACTTGACCAGGTTCCTCCCATCAAAGACAGCGGTCTTGATGTTGGTGTTGCCGATGTCCATAACAAGGGTCATGCGGTGCGTCTCCAATCATGTCTTCGTTTTTTGAAACCTAAGGAGTGCCTTGGCGATTGTGGAGCCAAGGAGCGTGCAGATGCCTGCCTCGATCAATCCCTGGACACCTACCAATAAAACAGCAAACATCAGGGGGCTGCTTGTACCCAAGCCTGATGCGATTTTCTGGACATCAGGCGCCCGAAAGAAGAACAAGATGAACATGCTCATAAAGAGCAGGGTATTGAGCAGCGCGCCGGACAGGCTTGCCAATACCAGCGCCAGACTCTCGCGCAGCCTCGCCTTTCTCATCAATTGATAGAACAGGCCGCAGAGCCAGCCCATCAGGACACGTGTGACCACCGTGGTCACAATCAGGCCAAGGGGATTGACGGTCAGCAGCACCGCGCCAAGCGGGTCTTTTCCGAATGCCTGCGCGAAACTGGTCAGCCCAAACACGCCGCCCAGGATGGCGCCGGCGGCTGGTCCCAGCACGATTGCGCCGATGACGACCGGAACCTGCATAATGGTCATACTGATGGCAGGTATGCGGATATAACCAAAGCCAGTGACTTCCAGAAACAACAGGATAGCAGTTAGTATGGCGAGCTGGACCAGGTAAAGTGTGCGCTGACGGCGATCATTTGTCTGCGACATATTTCCCTCCGTTCAAGTTCACTGCGGATACCTGACGATAACCGTGATAACCAAATGTCCGGCTCAAGCGATACCGGCTGTCTGAGTATATCAAAGGGCAAAATTCATGTCAATTTTACATCTTTTCGTCTTCCGGCAGCAGGCTGCGCGCAAGCCGTTTCAGGTTCAGCGAGGCCGCGTAGACCGCGTTCTTCTTCTCTCCCCGCTCCAGGAGCATTTCAGAGGCATCCCGCAGCGTACAGCCCTCCAGCATGAGCGACGTCAAGCGTCCTTCCAGGCTTTCTCCCGTGACGGATTTCACCGGCACGGGCCGGGTGCCTACCAGTTGAAGCACCAGGCAGAATTCGCCGCGCAGCAGCCCTTCATCAGACTGAAACTGCGCGAGCAACTCCTCTGCCGTGCCCCGGATGGTCTGCTCATGCAATTTGGTCAGTTCACGGCTGAGGGAAAGCTGGATGCCCGGAAACACCTCGGCGACGGCTGACAGCAGGCTGAGGACCCGGTGGGGAGACTCATACAGCACTGCCAGTCCGGTCCGCCCCGCCATGCCCTTCAGTTTTTCGGTCAGCTCCTTTTTTTTACGCGGCAGGAAGCCGAAGAACGTGAACTCCGTCTCCTCAAAACCCGACAGGGACAGCGCCGAAACAAAAGCGCTCGGCCCGGGCACGCTCAGCACCTGGATACCGGCCTCCCAGGCCGCCGCGATAAGCCCGGCCCCGGGGTCGGAGATCCCGGGCGTTCCCGCGTCGGTCACAAGGGCGACATTGAGCCCTTCTTCCTCCATGCGCCGGACGATCATACTGCTTTTTACGAGCTCGTTGTGCTCATGGCAGCTCTCAAGCCTGGTCCTGATCTGGAACGCGTTCAGCAACCTGCGGGTCACCCGTGTGTCCTCCGCCAGGATCAGGTCCGCTTCCTGCAGCACACGCTTCGCGCGCGGGCTCAGATCCTCCAGGTTGCCGATCGGCGTGGCGACGACATACAGCACGCTCATGCTAGATCCTCTGGGCAACGCGCAGTTTCGCGCTGCGGGAGCGGGGATTGGCCGCCAGTTCGACATCATTTGGCGCCAGTGGATAGCCCCTGGGCAGGGTGACAAGCGGCTTTTTGCCGCACACGCAGATTGGTGCGTCTACAGGGCAGACGCAGGGCGCCTTCATGCGCTGGAAGGCGCGTTTGACCGCCCGGTCCTCTATGGAATGGAAACTGATGACGCACAGGCGGCCGCCGGGTTTCAGCATCTCCGCCAATCTTTCCAAAGCCTGCTGCAACGGCGCGATTTCGTCATTTACAGCGATGCGCACCGCCTGAAAAGCCCGCCGGGCCGGATGCCCCTCGTCTTTCCGCCTGACCGCCCTGGGGATGGCCCGGTCCACCGCGCGCACCAGGTCGGCGGTGGTCTCAAAAGGTTTCTCCAGGCGGATTTCCAGGATGATTTTCGCGATCCTGGCCGCCCACCGCTCATCGGCGTAGTCGTACAATGCTTGCGTGATGTCCCTTTCGCTCCGGGAGTTCAGCCACTGTGCCGCAGAAAGCCCCTGGCTCCTGTCCATTCGCATGTCCAGCAGCGCATCTTCATGGTAGGAAAAACCGCGTTCCGCGCTGTCCAACTGCCAGGAGGACACGCCAAGGTCCAGCAGGATACCGTCAAAGCGGGCAGCCGGCAGCAGTTCAGGCGCGTTATGAAAGTTCCCGTGCAGGAAGCGTACGCCCGGCCATTTGGCCAGCCTTATCCTGGCTGCGCTGAGCGCTTCCTCATCCCGGTCCACGGCAAACAACTCACAGCCGCCGTTCAACGCCTGCAGAATAGCTTCGCTGTGTCCCCCGCCACCGACCGTGCCGTCCAGATACACCCCGCCCGTGCGCGGTTGCAGCGCCGTCAGGGTTTCATGAAGCAGCACCGGCACATGGCGGAAGCCTGTTTCGCTCACAGGCTCAACTCGGCGATGCGGCGAAGGAGGGTCGCGAGCATTTCCCTGTTCACCTCCAGTTTGTCCTGTTCAGCCTGCACCAAAGCCTGCGGCGCCTTGCTGAGAAAGCCCTGGTTGAGCAGTTTCGCTTCGCCGCGGCTGATCTCGCTGCGCAGGCTGTCCGCCTCCCTGTTCAGACGCCCGATTTCCTTCTCGATGTCCACCAGGTCGCCCAAGGGGATCATCGCTTCGCCGACTAGGGAGACAGCTGACACCGTTTTCCCGGTGGGTTTCTCTCCATCCCTGAGGAAGCTGAGTGACGACGCCCCCGCCAGACGCTGGAAATAGGCCTCGGTTCCCTCCAGCCGTTCGCCCCATCCTTCGGCGGGTCGGATGTGTACGCGGGCTTTATGCCCCGGCTGCACCTTCAACTCCTGCCGGATGGCCCTGATGGAACGGATCATGTCCATCACGCCCTCCATCTGGCGCTCCTCTTCAGGGAAGTCATATCGACAGTCAACCGCCGGCCAGGGCGCGAGCATGCAGGAGGCTCCCTCGTTGCCGGGCAGGAAGCTGTAGATGGTTTCAGTCAGGAAGGGCATAAAGGGGTGCAGCAGGCGCAGAAGGCCTGAGAGCACAGTCTGCAGCACCGCGCGGGCCTGTGTCTTTCGCTCAGGGGTGCCGTCGAACAGGTCCCCCTTGGACAGCTCAATATACCAGTCGCAGAACTCACTCCAGGCGAAATCATAGATTTTCTGTGCCGCCAGGCCGTGCTCATTTACGTCCAAGTGAGTGGTGACCTCCCGGACCGCCCCGTTCATCCGGGACAGGATCCACTTTTCGGGCGCGCTCAAGCCGGCGGGATCCGGCGTTTCCCTGTCGCCTGTGAGGTTCATCATCACAAAACGCGCGGCGTTCCAGACCTTGTTCCCGAAATTGCGCGCAGCCTCGGCCTTTTCACGGCTGAAGCGCATGTCCGCGCCGGTGCTGACCCCCAGCACCAGCGAAAAGCGCAGCGCGTCCGCTCCATATTCCTGGATGAGCTCCAACGGATCGATGCCGTTGCCCAGGGACTTGGACATCTTGCGCCCCTGCTCGTCCCTGACGATGCCATGGATGAGCACGGTATAAAAGGGAGGCTCGCCCATGTGTTCGATACCGGAGAAAATCATCCTGGCTACCCAGAAAAAGATGATGTCATAAGCCGTGACCAGGGTGCTGGTCGGGTAGAAATAATCCAGGTCCTGCGTCTTTTCCGGCCAGCCCAAGGTGGAGAAAGGCCAGAGGGCGGAGGAGAACCAGGTATCCAGCACATCCTCATCCCTCTTCAGCCGGCTGCTGCCGCAGTCTGGGCAGGTATCAGGCGTTTCCCGCGCGACCACCGTCCGCCCGCAGGACTGGCAGTACCAGGCGGGGATGCGGTGCCCCCACCACAACTGGCGGCTGATGCACCAGTCGCGGATATTCTCCATCCAGTTGTAGTAAGTCTTGGCGAAACGTTCCGGGTGGAAGCGGGTCCTGCCCTCCCTGACAGCCTCGATGGCGGGTTTCGCAAGGGGTCCCATCTTTACGAACCACTGCTGGCTGATGAGCGGTTCCACCGTCGTCGAGCACCTGCAGCAGTTGCCCACGCTGTGGGTATAGTCTTCCGTTCTCACAAGCAGGCCTTGTTCCTGAAGGGACTGCAGCACCCTTTTCCGGCACTCCTTCGCGCTCAGGCCGCTGTAAGCCTCCCCGGCGTTCGCGTTCATGGTGCCGTCGTCGTTCATCACGCGCAGGATGTCCAGCCCGTGTCGCCTGGCGACCTCAAAGTCGTTCGGGTCATGCGCCGGGGTCATCTTGACAGCGCCCGTGCCAAACTCCATGTCTACATAATCGTCAGCCACCACGGGAATGTCCCGGCCAGCCAGCGGCAACCTGACTTTTTGGCCGACCAGGCCGCCGTAGCGCGGGTCTCCGGGGTTGACCGCGACACCGGTGTCGCCCAGCATGGTTTCGGGCCTCGTCGTCGCCACAACAAGACCTTCGCCGCCGTCCGCTCCAGGGTATCGGATGTGCCAGAGGTGGGCGTGCTGCTCTTCATAATCCACCTCAACGTCTGACAGCGCCGTCCTGCAAACGGGGCACCAGTTGATGATGCGCTCGCCGCGATAGATCAGGCCCTTATCATGCAGCCTGACAAACACCTCAACGACGGCGCGGGAACATCCCTCGTCCATCGTAAAGCGCTCCCGGCTCCAGTCACAGCTGGCGCCCAGGCGGCGCAGCTGGCGGGTAATCTGCCCGCCGTATTCCTTTTTCCACTCCCAGGCACGCTGAAGGAAAGCGTCTCGGCCGATATCCTGCTTGTCCAAACCTTCCCTGCGCATCTGTTCGACGATTTTGGCCTCCGTCGCGATGGAGGCATGGTCGGTGCCCGGCAGCCACAGCGTGGCGTCGCCGCGCATGCGGTGATAACGCGTCAGGACGTCCTGCATGGTGACGTCCAGCGCGTGGCCCATGTGCAGCTGCCCGGTGATGTTGGGCGGCGGCATCACGATGGTGA
>CAZJCB010000033.1:0-15561 GCA_964544245.1 uncultured Christensenella sp. | reverse complement strand
TGGTTTTGATGAGGTTGAGCATGGTCTCAAACTCGCGGATATAGCACATGTCCCGGAAGATGGAGAGGAACTCGTGCTTCGTGTAGTTCCCGGTCTCCTCCCTGAGGGACTTTTTATAGGCGTTCACGGGGATCTCCGGCGTGGACAGCTTGCCGGGCTTGCGCACGTTCCTGGGGGAAACGGTCAGTTGCTTGCTCATGTCTTCTCTACCTCACTCATATTGAAAAACCGCTTCCCGGAGGATCTCACTGACGGTGGGATGCGGAAAGACGATCTTCTTGATCTGCTCCAGATTCAGCCCCATCTCGATCCAGGTGCCCGCGGCGAGGATAAATTCCGACGCGTAGTTGGAAAGCGCCTGCACGCCCAGCACCTGCCGGGTCTTCTGGTTGACGACCAGCTTCATGACGCCGCTGCCGCCCTCGTTCTCGGCCAGGTAACGGCCCGAAAAGCGCATGGGCAGTTTGACAGCCCTGTAAGGCAGGCCCTTCGCCTTCGCGCTATCCTCCGTCTCGCCGATGGAGGCCAGCTCGGGGTTGGTGTACAGCACCCCGGGGATGGCGTCATAGCGCATCCAGTCAGGAACGCCCAGCATGTCGTTGACGGCCACCTCGGCTTCGCGGTAGGCGGTGTGCGCCAGCATGGAAAAACCCGTCACGTCGCCCGCGGCCCACACGCCCGGCTGGCTGGTGCGCATCCTGTCGTCCACGACCACCCCGCCGCGCTCTGTCAGCACGCCGATGCTTTCAAGGCCGATGCCCCGCGTGTTGGGCCGCCGGCCGATGGACAGCAGGACCAGGGCCGCCTCGGCCAGGCGGCTCTCCCCGCCTTTTTCAAAGCGCACGCCCGTTTCCTCGACCGCCGTCACCCGGGCGCCCAGGTCAAAGGTGACCCCGCGCTTTTCGAAATCGGCCCTGAGCAGGGCGACCAGGTCCTGGTCGTTCTCCCCGGCGATGTGGTCCAGCATCTCCACCACGCGCACCTTCATGCCGATGGAGGTGAAATAACTGGCGAACTCCAGCCCGATGACCCCGCCGCCGATGACGCACAGGCTTTCCGGCGGCTGCTTCAGGTCCAGAATTTCCCGGCTGGTCATCACGTAGCCCCGTTCCAGCCCCTCTTTGAGCCCCGGGATGGGCGGGACGGCGGGGGAGGAACCGGAGGCGATAAGCAGTTTCCTGCCAATGAGTTCCTGCTCCCCGGCCCTGACTGTATAGCCCTCCGCGGTTTTCCCGGTGATCTCCCCGCGGGCCTCAAAAACGTCCACGTGGTTGGATTTCATCGCGGACCTGACGCCGCTGACCAGGGTCTTGACCACCTTGTCCTTGCGCCGCAGGACGACGGCATGGTCGATGGAGAGCCCCTGCGCGGTCACGCCGTATTTATCACCCTTGTGCGCGCCGTCAAAGAGCTTGGCGGAGTACAGCAGGGTCTTGGTGGGGATGCAGCCTTCGTTCAGGCATACGCCGCCCAGGGAACGTTCCTCGATCACGGCCGTTTTGACGCCGGCGTGCCCGGCGCGCTCCGCGGCCAGGTAGCCGGCCGGGCCGCCGCCCAGGATGATCAGGTCATATGTCATGCCGCTTCTCCTAATCCGCCAGGAGGATGTCGATGTGTTCAAGCGCCGTGCAGAGGTCTTTTAGGAATCTGGACGCCGGCGCCCCGTCCACCGCGCGGTGGTCGTAGGTGAGGGAGAGGCCCATGGCAGGGTAAGCCGTGAGCTGTCCGTTTACGGTGCGAACGCGCTCCACCACGCAGTCCACCCCCAGGATGGCGACCTGGGGCGGGTTGATGATGGGGGTAAAGCTCTCGATCCCCAGCGCGCCCAGGTTGGAAACGGTAAAGCTGCCCTCGGTCAGCAGGTCCGGGCTGATGCTGCCCGACTGGGCGGCCGCGGCGAGCGCCTTGGCGTCCCTTGATATCCCGGAAAGGCTTTTGGTGTCCGCGTCGTAGAGCGAGGGCACCATCAGGCCGCGCGGGGTGTCCGTGGCGATGCCCAGGTGCACATGGTCGTACCGTCGGATCCGGTCGCCCAGGAAATGGGCGTTCAGGTCCGGGTGCCGCCTGAGCACGCGCGAAACGGCGAAGAGGATGAGGTCGTTGATGGTGATGCCGTTCAGGCCCAGTTCGGCGGGCGCCGCCTTGAACCGCGCGCGCTGGGCGAGCAGCCTGGCGGCGTCAAAGGAACTGTTGTGGGTAAGCTGCGCCATGCCGCTCAGGCTCTCCTGCATGGTCCTGGCGATGACCTTGCGGATGTTGGACAGCTTCGCTTCCGTGAAGGTCCGGACGCCGGGCACGGCGGGCTGCGCCGGGGCGGCGGGCGCCGCTTCGGCCGTGGCCTGCGGAGCTTCCGCCGGCAGTCTGTCGCGCGCGGCGAAGATGTCCCGCTCTATTAAGCGGCCGTTGGGGCCCGTGGGGATGGCCAGCGCAGGGTCGACCCCGATGCGCGCGGCGGTCATCCGGGCGCGCGGGGAAACGCCAACAGCTTTGGCCGCGTCCGCGGGCTCCGCTTTCGCCGGCTGAACGGGCGCCGGCGCGGCAGCTATCGCCGGAGCGGCAACTGCCGCGGCTGTTGCGCCGCCTTCGGGCCCGAAGCCGGAAACGTCCTCGCCCGGGGTGCCGATAACCGCGACGGTGGTCAGCACCGGCACGTCGTCGTCCGCCTGGAAGAACACAGCCAGCAGGGTGCCCTCCTGTTTGGCGGTCTCCTCAAAGGAGGCCTTGTCCGTCTCGTAGCTGAACAGGGCATCGCCCTCTTTGACCGTATCGCCGGCTTTCTTGAACCATTCGGTGATGATGCAGCTCTCCACCGACTGCCCCTGCCGGGGCAGGATGACCGGATGCGCCATGGTTTCCCTCCTCACAGTAAAGCCTGTCACCCTGACAGGCAAAGAAAGCGGGCGCGGGACAGCCTGCGCCAGCGCGTCTTCTAGATCGGTTTCGCCCGGGACAGCAGCAGCTTCTCCGCCTCGCCGTTCCACAGCCCGTGGGTCTTGCTGACCAGCCGGTGCAGGTCCTCGAACAGCGGGTCGGTCTTCCCCTTTTCCTCAAACTCGTCAATCGCGGTCAGCGGCAGGCTGATGTGGGTGTAGATCAGCTTCTTGCCCCCGGGGATCTTTGGCAGGTTGAGCGTGGCGCCGATCACCGCGTCCAGGCCGCCGACGTGGGTGACCAGGGCGGCGGGGTTGAGCAGGCCGGCATCCATCATCCGGATGGCCTCGCGCATGTCGTCCACGTTGCCGTGGGAGGTGGCACAGATGTGTGTGCGGCGGTAGTGCACGTTGTAGAAGTTCAACATGGCGGAAAAGCCCTTGTCGGCGGGGCCGGCAAAGAAGTTCAGGCAGCCGTCCTCCGCCAGGATGGCGTCGGCCTGCTCCACCACCGGGCGCACAGGCGCGAAACAGATCACGTCGTCAAATCCCCTGCCCCCGGTAATGCCGCGCAGGTGGACCGCCGGGTCCTCCAGGCCCCTGGTGTTCACGTAGTGCAGCTCAATCCCCTGTTCCTTCGCGTGTTCCAGCGTAAAGATGGAGGCCGCGCGGTCCAGCCGGGCCTGGTCGATGTCGGTCACCACCAGCACGCCGGGCTTGCGGTCGCAGTGCAGGGCGTAGTCAATGGCGCCCAGGCCCATGGGGCCCACGGAGGCCAGCAACGCCAGCGCGCCGCCCTTGGCGATGCCCATGTCGTGCACGTATTCGCCTTCGCGGGTGTGGTACATCGCGTGGAAGGTGGCGATGACGCAGGAGAGCGGCTCGGTGAGGGAGCCCAGGAAGTACACGTCGGAGCCGTAGGGCAGCAGGCAGTCCATGATGAGGATCTCCTGGGGGATGCTGACAAAGGTGGCGTCCCCGCCGCAGTCGCGGTAGGAATAGCCCGGCGCCAGCAGGGAGCCCTGGTAGAGGTGGGCGGGCTGGATGACAAAGCCCTGGCCGGGTTTGAACTTGTGCGCCCAGTTTTTGCCGACCTGAACGATGCAGCCGCAGAACTCATGCCCGATGATGGTGGGGTTGGTCGCCACGTCGTCCGGGACGCGCACGTGCTCCGGCCCCAGCAGGGACGCCTTGTAGCTGCTCATGCAGATGCTGTCGTTGACGACCTCGCAGATGACGCTGTCATCCGTCATGGGGGAGAGTTCAAACTCCTCCAGCCTCAGGTCGTTCTTGCCATACAGGCGGACTGCCTTTGTTTTCACGGGTTGATTCCTCCGTTCTCGTGTTTGATCAGGGCCCAGGTGCTCTCTATCAGGTTTCCAAACTGCGGGTCTTCCATTTTCCGGATGATGAAGCTCTGCCGGGGCGAGTTGATGTCCTCCCCGCTGATTTCCATCATCCCGTAGCGCCGGCACAGCGCGCGCAGGCGGTCCAGCTGGGCCTGCGTATTGCGCGTGGGCATGTAGGTGACCGCGCGCATGCCATGATTGTTCAACATTTGGAACAGCGTGTCAAGGTGTTCGTCCTCAAACTTCTGCGCCCGCTTGTCCCCGGTGACCGAGGCGGTCACGTCGCCCAGGTAGGGGTAGGCGAGGATGCCCCCGGCGCTTTGACAGAAGCGGATATACTCGTCAAAGCGCGGGCATTCCTCGTCTGCGTCCACGTATACCCTGGGGATAAAATCCTTTTTCAGTTCCCCGATGCGGTCGTATTCCTCCAGCATCGTCCGGTTTGGGTCTTCCCCGCGCGCCAGCGCCCGCATCAGGTGGCGCTCGGTCACGCCGCCGCCGTCGTGCGCCATGGAGAGCGGCAGCACGTCCCGCTCAAAGTCCAGCCCCAGCCCGGTGAGGCGGTTGATCCGCTCCAGCATTTTCCGGTTGCGCCGGTTGCGCGCCTCCCGCAGCGGCTTGAAATAGTCCTGCACCAGGGGGATGTTCCCGTGCGGCACGGCGTGCAGCACCATGTAGCTGATGCCCGCCTGGTCCGGGTTGTTGGTGCGCAGGGCTTCAAAGGGCGTGCCCGCCATGGAGACCCTCGCCTCGATGCCGATGGTCACCGGCAGGCCGATGATTTCGCCCGCCCGGATGAACTCCTCCGCCCCGGCGATGCTGTCATGGTCCACGATGCCGGCGGTGCACAGCCCTTCCATGCGCGCGGCGAACACCGCTGCCGCGGGGGAATAGGGCGAGAAGGAATAGCTGGTGTGGATATGGTTGTTGATGTAGCGTGGGTCCGCGGGCGGGAACTCCGCCGTTTTGGCAATGTCCCGCAGCGCCGCCAGCCGCGTCTCCCTGTCCGGCGCGTTCAGCCGGTTGAGCAGGTATTCGCTGATCATTTCAACATCACCTGCCCGCCCGTCACCGGGATGGCCTGGCCGGTCTCGTACTGCTGCTCCACCGCATACAGCACGGCTTTTGCGACGTCTGAGGGCAGGCAGCCGCGCTTGATGAGCGACTTGCCCAGGTAAAACTGACGCACGTCCTCCACCGTTTTCGCGCCGGGCACCTTGCCGGCCCGCAGATACTGCACAAACAGGCCCTTTTCCGGGTCGGCCCACAGCGGGCCGTCGTAGTAGTTGCCGGGGCAGACGGCGTTCACCTTGATATTGAAGGGCGCCAGTTCCATCGCGAAGCTCTGCGCCAGGCCGATGCCGCCGAACTTGCCCCCGGCGTAGGCGAAGTTGCGGTTGCTGCCCTCCAGGCCGCTCTTGCTGTTGATCTGCACGATGTCGCCCGTCCATTCGGGGGCGGCCGCGCGCTGGGCCTTCATGATCCGGCTGGCGTAGCGCGCGCAGAGGAAAAAGGCGGTGTAATTGACCCGGGTGACGAACTCAAAGTCTTTCAGTTCCATCTCTTCCAGCCCGCCGGCCTTGAGCACGCCGGCGTTGGAGACGAACAGGTCCAGCCCGTGGAATCGCTCCACGCACGCGCCGATCATGCTGGCGACGCTCTCCTCGTCGGACACGTCGACCCTGCAGGCCATCGCGCGCTCCCCCAGCGCCTGCGCAGCCTCCTGGGCCAGCGGCTCGTTCAGGTCGGCGATGACGATGTACGCGCCTTCCCTGTACAGTTCCTCCGCGATGCCGCGGCCGAAGCCCTGCGCGCTGCCGGTGACGATGACCACCCTGCCCGACAGCCGGCCCGGCGCCTCCGCCTTGCGCAGGTGGATATGCTGGGCGGCGATCCGCTCCCACTTCGCCATGTCAATCATCCTTCATCGCCTCCATGTTCCTGAGCATCCTGTGATAGGCCTCGTCCCACGCCGGCGTGCGGCGCGGTTCGTATACCCGGGTCTCCACTGAAGCCCGCACCACCTCGCGCGCCTGGGCCAGGTCCCTGATCTCGCCCAGGGCGACCGCCTGCAGCAGCGCGTTGCCCATCGCCGCGCCCTCGATGGGGCCGGCTGTCACGGGCAGGCCCGTGCTGTCCGCCGCCATCTGATTGAGCAGCAGGTTCTGGATGCCCCCGCCGGTGATGTTCAGGCTCCGGATGGGCCGGCCCTTCATCTCGCCCAGGCGCTCCACCGCCCAGCGGTACTTGAGCGCGAGCGACTCATACACGGCGCGGGCGAACTCGCCCACCGTCCCCGGCTCTTTCTGCCCGGTTTTCCGGCAGTATGCCCGGATCTTGCCCGGCATCCCGCCGGCTTTGTAAAACTCGGGGTAATCCGGGTCCAGCACGCTCATCAGCGGCCTGGCTTTGGCGGCCTCGGCCTTGATCGTTTCCCAGTCCAGCGTTTCCCCGGTTTCCCTGGCCCATTCCCGGCGGCATTCCTGGATGATCCACAGGCCCATGATGTTCTTCAGCGGCCGGAAGCCGCCCTGCACGGTGCCTTCGTTGCTGAAGTTGTTGCTGAAGACGAAATCATTCAGCACCGGTTCCTCCGTTTCGATGCCAAACAGCGACCAGGTGCCCGAAGAGCAGAAGGCGAAATCGCCCGCGCCGGGGATGGCGGCCACCGCGCTGGCGGTGTCGTGCGCGCCCACCGCGGCGAAGGGCACCCGGGGCAGGCCCAGCTCGGCCGCGACGTCCCCCAGCAGTTCGCCCCGCAGCGTGCCCGGCATGTCCAGCTCCGTGAAGAGTTTCTCCGGGATGGACAGCCTCCCCATCAGGTCCCGGTCCCAGTCCCGGGCCCGCACGTCCAGGAGGTTGGAGGTGGAGGCGATGGTGTACTCGCTCTTCTTCACGCCCGTGAGGGAATAGCCCAGCAGGTCGGGCATGAGCAGCAGGGCTTGCGCGTTTTTGAGGGCCCCGTCCCCTTCCAGCACGCGCCGGTAGAGCTGGTAGACGGTATTGAAGTTCAGCGCCGCGATGCCGGTGCGCTGGAACATCTCCCGCCTGGGCACCTTTTCCCAGGCCGCCTTCATTTCCGTGTCGGAGGAGCTGCGGTAGGCCCGCGGGTCCTCCAGCAGGCGGCCTTCCCCGTCCAGCAGGCCGTAATCCACGCCCCAGGTGTCGATGCCGAAGCAGGCGGGCTTGAATCCCGCTGACTTCGCCTTTCTGAAGACCTGTTTGACGTTTTCCAGGATCCGCGCGTAATCCCAAGAACACATCCCGTCCCGCTGGACAAAATTGTTGTCAAAAAATCCGGCGGTTTCCAGCCGGAGGGTCCTGCCGTCAAAGCGCCCGATGATGCCCCGGCCGTTGGAGGCGCCGATGTCAAAGGCGAGCAGGTCCAGGCTTTTCATGGCTTGCCCTCGGCGAGGGACTTCCGGTATTTTTCGCTTTCCCAGCCCTGGATGAAGGCCCGGGCGGCGTCGCCCATGGAAACGGGGGCCAGTCCCTTACGCAGCAGGGTCTCCCGGATGAACACGACGGCGCACAGGGTCTCCTCCAGCGTCTGCGCGGTCTTCCCCGGCAGACCGTAGGTCACTTCGCCGGTTTCCCGATGGATTTGGGCGGTATTGCCCAGGGTGCCCTGGAAAAACACCATCTGGTCGGGGTAGAGCGGCTCGTCCATCAGCGCGCTGTCCGGGTGCGCTTCCCCACGGAGGCGTTCCTTCAGCCAGGGGGTATCGGAAACGAAGACGCCCCCGGGCAGTTCCCTGACGCGGGGCTGCGGGAAATCCTTGGGGCTCACGCCGAAATACCGCTGGAAACGCGCGTTGGCGTCCTCGTGCAGCATCAGGCAGGTTCGCATGTCATCGTCGTGCGCGATCAGGCCGTGGTTTCGCATCAGCAGCACGCCCGGGGCCCTGCCGGTCTCCGCTTTCACCCTGGCGATGGCGTCCCTTATGGTGAAGGTCAGCCTGGCGCCCGGGTCCACGTAGGGGACGAGCGCCCAGGAATAGGGCGCGCCTTCCAGCGCCTGGGCCGTTACCCTTTCCGCCTCCCCGCAGCAGGCGGCCAGGTTGCCGTACACGCTGTGGGAATGGGCGACGAAGCGGGACAGGAGGGAGTGGAAGCCCGCTTCCACGGAGGGCCGCAGGGGCTTGAGGCCTTCAATGACGAGGGTGTTCGTCTTCGCCTGCTCGGCGCCGGCGGCCTCCACGTCAGGGAACTCACCGGGCCCGTGGCCCAGGTAGAATTCCCTCAGCTTCGCGGCGTCCAGCACCGCGTAACCGCCCTCCGGCAGCACGTCCAGCAGGTGGAAGCCGGAGGCCTTGATGCCCATCAGGCCGCCTTCCAGCTTGGCGGAGGTATTGCCGCCCCCGCCCTGCACGTAGTCTGCCCTGCGGCCGATGGCCCGGGACATCTCGCTGAACTCCTCCAGCGTTTTGCGGTGTTCCTTGAAAAAATCCGGCATGCGCGTCCCCCCGCCGCTCTCCGGTCTGTCCGGAGGAGCGTTATTCTGGCAAACAAAAAAATACCGGGCCAGGGATGGGATCCCTGTCAGGGCGTCCGGGGGAAAGGGTCCCCCGGACGCCCCTCATGAGTCGTTTCAGTGATTAATAGACGTTCTTCCACTCCTCGATGTTTTCGGGGGTGAAGCGGAAGGGATCGCCCACGATGGTGAAGGTGCCGCCGTCCCCGGCGTCGGATATTTCGCGCTCACCCAGCCTGCCGGCAACGAATTTCTCGCCCGCGGCGCCGGTGATCTCGCCCTTGACCATGGCGACGGACGCGTAGGCCGCGCAGTAGCCCAGGTCGATCGGGTTCCACAGGTACATGCCTTCGCAGGTGCGGTCGGCGAGGTGGTCGGCCATCTCAGAGGGCAGGCCCAGGCCGGTCAGCTTGATCTTGCCGGAGAGGCCGTTGTCCTTGATGCAGACCGCGGCGGCCGCGATGCCCACGGTGGTGGGGGAGATGACGCCCTTCAGGTCCGGGTAGGAGTTGATCAGGCCCTGCATCTCCTGGTAGGACTTGTCGGTCAGGTCGTCGCCGTACACGACGGTGACCAGCTCGATCTTGTCGTATTCGGGCTTCTCAAGTTCTTCCTTCATGAACTTGATCCAGGTGTTCTGGTTGTCATGGGTGGCGGCGGCGGACAGGATGGCAATCTGGCCTTCCCCGCCGATCTGCGCGGCGATTTCTTCCACCTGTACGCGCCCGATGTTCTGCGCGACGGAGGGGTCGATGTTCAGTTGGCGGCCTTCAGCCAGCACCTTGGAGTCCCAGGAGACGACCTTGATGCCTTTTTCCATGGCGCTCTGCAGTACGCTCACCACGCCGGCGGCGTCGTTGGCGGAGATGGCGATGGCGTCGACTTCCTGCTGGATGAAGCCTTCGATGATCTGGATCTGGCCTTCGTTGGAGGAGTCGGCCGGGCCGTTGTGGATGAATTCGAAGCCAAGCTCTTCAGCGGCTTGTTCAAACCCGCGCACGGCGGCCTCGAAGAAGGGGTTGCCGGTCTGCTTGTACACGACGCCGAGCTTGATGGGCTCCTCGGCCATCATGCCCAGCGGCAGGGTCAGCAGCAGCGCGGCGGTCAGAAGCAGGGACAGGATTCTTTTCATAGGGTACAGGTCCTCCTTTTATTTTTTCCAAGCATCCGCTTGATGGGTCTCGTGGGGAATCATTCCGCGTTCAGCGACAGGCGCTGGCGCAGAACCCTTCTGCGGTCGTTCATCATGCCGATGAGGTTGGGGATGAGCACGACCAGGATCAGCAGGAGGCCGACGGACAGGTTGAGGATGAAGGCGTCGTTGTACAGGAGCATCAGGCCGTTCTTCAGCGCCGTGAGCAGGACCAGCGCCAGCAGCAGCCCGGGCACGCTGCCCTTGCCGCCGGAGGTGGATGCGCCGCCCAGGACGGCGACTGCGATGGCCTGCATTTCAAAGCCGGTGCCGATGGTGTACTTGACGGAGCCCGTGCGGGAGCAGAGGAAGAGCCCGCCGACGGCCGCGAACACGCCGTTCATGGTGAAGGCGAACAGCTTGATGTGATCGGTCTTCAGCCCCGAGTAGCGGCTGGCGGTGAGGTTGGTGCCCGCCGCGAAGAGGCTGCGGCCGGAGGCGGTGTGGTGCAGCCAGACGTGGTAGAAGGGGATGAAAAAGAGCAGGCAGAGGAGCATGAAGGGGATGTCCAGCCCCAGGAGGTTCAGCGAGCCGTAGCCCAGGTCCTTGGAGAACCAGGCGGGGAAGCCGCCGGCGGACTGATCCTTGAGGATGATGTAGGCGATGCCGCGGAAGAGCGTCTGGGTGGACAGCGTGATGATCATGGGGAACAGCTCTTTGAACCGCGTGACCAGCAGGCCGTTGACGAGCCCGCAGCATGCTCCGACCAGCAGCATCAGCCCCAGGGAGGCGCCGAAGGGCAGGCCGCTGCCGGCGTTGTAGGTGACGGACATCACCGTGGCGGACAGGGCGGCGATCGCGGCGACGGAAATGTCGATGTCGCCCAGCACCAGGACCAGCAGGATGCCCAGCGCCATGAAGCCGACGTCCACCATGTACACGCGGGACTGGTTGAGCAGTTTGGGGAAGGTGTAGTTGCCCGGCGCCCGGGAGGAGAAAATGAGGAAGACGGCGACGATGAGGGCGGCCAGGATCCACTCGCGCCGGCGCATCCAAGGGGGGAGGTTCCTGATGAAGCCCGTTCCACTGTTCACGCTAGATCCTCCTCTCCCTGAGCACGCGCCGTTCGTGCCCGCGCTTGATGTAGACGTTGGTGACCACCGCGATGAGGATCAGCGCGCCCTGGATGGCTTTTTTCCAGAACTCCGAGTTGCCCGTCAGGCGCAGCATGGTCAGCCCGTTGTTGATGACCCCGATGGTGAGCGCGCCCAGCGCGACGCCCAGGATCTTGCCGAAGCCGCCCGTGACGCTGACCCCGCCGATGACGCAGGCCGCGATGACGTACATCTCATACCCCATCGCCATGTCCTGGGTGACCTTGTTGTCATGGGAGGCGTAGAGCATCCCGGCCAGCCCGGCCAGCACGCCCATGATGACGTGCGCGGTGAGGATGGTGGTCTTCGGGTTGATGCCGCTCATCTCCGCAGCCTCCCGGTTGGAGCCGACGGCGTAGAGGTAGCGCCCGCGGCGGGCGTAGGTGATGAACAGGAAGAGGAGCAGGAAAGCGGCCATCATGATCCATGCCTTGCTGTTGAGCCCCAGGAAGCTTTCCCGGGTGAACTGGATGAAGGCCTCGCTCATGTCCTTCCGGTAGACGGCCTGGCCGCCGGACACCAGGTGGCTGGCGCCGTAGATGATGTACTGCATGCCCAGGGTGGCGACGATGGGTAGCACCTTTCCATAGGCGATGACCAGCCCGTTCACCGCGCCGCAGGCCGCGCCCACGCCGCAGCTGATGAGCATCAGCAGCATGAGCGGCGTGCTTCCCCTGGTGAGGGCGGTCACGGCGGCCCCGTCGGCAGCCTGCTGCGCCTCCGCCTGGAAGAGGTTGTTCTTCATCACGATGCCGGCTGTCATCGCGGAGAGCGCCATGACCCCGGCGATGGAGATGTCGATGGAGCCTACCAGGAGCACGCACATCATCCCCATGGCGAGGATGATCATGATGGAGGTGTCCCCCAGGATGAACAGCAGGTTGTCCGCTTTGGCAAAGGCGGGGTTGCGCAGGCCCACCAGCAGGACGAGCGCCGCCAGCACCAGGACGAGGCCGGTTTCCCGCTGCTTGAGCAGCCGGGCCAGCCTTCCTTTGAGCCCTGTTTCCCTGTTCATGCTTCCGCCTCCCCCTGCCTGCCCAGCGGGATGCCCGCCTTCAGGATGCCCTCCGGGGAGAAATCCGCCCGGTCGATGACCGCGGACACCCGTCCCTCGCGCATCACCACCGCGCGGTCGCACATGTTGAGCACCTCGGGCATCTCGCTGGACACCATCAGGATGCCGTAGCCCTTTTCGGCCAGGTCGCACATGATTCCGTAGATGGCGGCCTTGCTGCCCACGTCCACGCCCTTGGTCGGCTCGTCCATGATCATCACTTTCGCGTCGGAGTTGAGCAGTTTGGACAGGACCACCTTCTGCTGGTTGCCCCCGGAGAGGGACTCCGCCTTGTCGGCGGAGGAGCGCGCCTTGACGGAGAGCTGCGCGATGGCCGTGTCGGCCGTTTTGCGGATGGCTTTGTCAGACAGCAGGCCGTGGGCGCGGTAGCGCTGCAGTTCCGGCAGGGTGACGTTGTCCGCGATGGACCAGGGGAGGAGCAGGCCCTGTTTCTGCCGGTCCTCCGGCAGCAGGCCGACCCCGCCGCGCAGGGAATCGTGGGGACTGCCGAAGCGCACCTCTTTTCCATTCAGGAACACCGCGCCGCCGTCCGGCTTCGTGACGCCGCAGAGCGCCTCGATGACTTCCGTGCGCCCCGCGCCCACCAGACCGGTCAGGCCCAGGATCTCCCCGGCGTGCAGGGTGAAGCTGACGCCGCGGAAATAGCCGGTGCGGGACAGGTTTTCCGCCCTGAGCAGTTCCTTCCCGACCTTCGCGGTCTTCTGCGGGAAGAACTGGTCGATGCTGCGGCCGACCATGTGGTTGACCAGCATGTCGGAATCGGTGTCCTTCACGTCCCAGGTGCCGATGTAGCGCCCGTCGCGCAGCACGGTGACCCGGTCGGCAAGGGTAAAGGTGTCCTCGAAGCGGTGGGAGATGAGGATGACCGAGGTGCCCTTTTCCCGTAGGTTCCGGACGATAAAGTAGAGCTCCTCGCTCTCCTTCTTGGACAGCGCGGCAGTCGGCTCGTCCATGATGAGCACCGAGGCGTCCTGGGAGAGCGCCTTGGCGATTTCGACGATCTGCTGCTGGGCGACGGACAGCTCCCCCATCAGGCGGGAGGGCTTGATCTGGCTGCCCAGGCTTTTGAGCAGCGCCTCCGCCTTCTCGTTGGTTTTCTTCCAGCTGATGGTCCGGGTCCTGGGGTTGACCTGCTCGTTGCAGATGAAGATGTTCTCCGCCACCGTCAGGTGGGGGTAGGCGGCCAGGTGCTGGTAGATCGCGGCGATGCCGTGGCGGCGGGCCACCAGCGGGTCGCTCATTACGACCTCCTCGCCGTTCATCACGATGCTTCCGGAGTCCGGCTGGTGCACCCCGGTGAGGACCTTGATGAAGGTGGACTTGCCGGCGCCGTTCTCACCAACGAGCGCGTGGATCTCCCCCCGCCTGAGGTCAAAGCGCACGCTGTCCAGCGCCCTTATGCCCGGGAAGATCTTGGTGACGTGCTCGATCCTGAGGATGAGGTCGTCCTGCCGGCCCGTGTTTTCTGTCCCGGAGTTCGCCATCCCTTCAGCCCCTCCCCAGCAGTTCGTCCTTTTCGTACTGACGGACCGCGGGCAGCCATTCGCCGTCGGCGGGGATGCCGTGCTTCACGCAGTAGTAGTCCCACACCGCGCCCAGGGGCAGCGTCTTGCGCTCCTCCAGCAGGGCCAGGCGGCCGGTGTTGTCGCCCGCGGCCTCGGCTTCCCTCAGCGTCTTTGCCGGCGCCAGGAAAGCGGAGAGCAGGGCCTTGCGCGCGTTGCGCATGCCGACGGCCCAGCAGGCGATGCGGTTGATGGAGGCGTCAAAGAAATCCAGGCCGATGGCGACGCGGCCCGTGTAGCCGTTCCAGACGATCTCGTCCATGATGCGCTGCAGTTCGTCGTCCAGCGCCACCACGTGGTCGCTGTCCCAGCGCACCGGGCGGCTGATGTGCAGCAGCATGCCTTCCACAAAGCCCAGCACCGCGCTGATCTTGGCGGAGACCATTTCGGTCGGGTGGAAGTGCCCGGTGTCCAGGCAGGCGGTCAGCTTCCGGCTGATGGCGTAGCCCAGGGCGTATTCGTGGCTGACCACGGTGAAGCTCTCCACGCCCATGCCGAAGAGCTTGCTCTCCAGCGCGCAGGGGGCCAGGTCCATCCCGGCGCGGTCGGCGAAGATCTCGTCCAGCGAGGCCGTCATCCGCTCCCGGAATGCTTTCGTGTCCACGCAGGTGTCCTTGGTGCCGTCGGGCATCCAGAAGTTGGTGACGCAGGGCTGTCCGAGCCCCTTGGCGAACGCCAGCGCGATCTCCCGGCAGCGCTTGCCGTGCTCTACCCAGAAGCGGCGCTTCCCGGCGTCGGGGCTGGACAGGGACAGGTCGCCGTCCATCATGGGGTGGGAGAAATAGGTGGGGTTGAAGTCCAGCCCCAGGCCCCGCTCCTTCGCGAAATCCACCCAGGGCAGGAACTCGCGGATGGTGTAGGCGTCCCGGTCCAGGCGCCTGCCGCCCTTCACGGCGTAGCTGGCGTGCAGGTTCAGTTTTTTCTTCCCGGGGATCAGCGTGAGGGCCTTGGTGATGTCCCGCTGCAGCTCCTCCATGTTCCGGGCTTTCCCGGGATAGCTGCCGGTCACGGCGATGCCGCCGGTGAGCGTCGCCGCGCCGTCAAAGCCGGTCACGTCGTCCCCCTGCCAGCAGTGCATGGACACGGGCACGGCGTCCGCCGCCGCCATCGCGGCCTCAACGTCTGCGCCGTAAGCGGCGTAGGCTTCCCTGGCGTATTCAAACCCCCTGGTGATCCGCTGTTCCCTGCCCATCGGCTTCTCTCCTTTATTCTCCTGATGTGCGGGGCCTGCCGCCCCCTGTGCTTGCGTACCCAATCTCCCAGGCCAATGCCGGAGGAGACGCGTTCTCGTTTTATTCATTCGGGCCTGCGCGGCACGCCGCATCGCTTTCCGGCTGCCTGGCCGGGTATGCGGGCTGCGCAGGGGCGGCTGGCCCCGGAACAGAATTACATGCTATATCCTATCATATCGGGCCTGCTCGCGCAAGCGCGGGGGCCGGCGCGCGGGGCCGCCTTGCCCCGCCGGGACGGGTATGCTATCCTGACGCATCAGAACGTCCCGCGAGGTATACCGGATGAAAAAACTGCTGCCTCTTCTCCTCTTCCTGGCCTTCCTGGCTTTCCCGGCGTCGGGAGAAGGGGCCAAAATGGACAGGCTGCCGGAGATCTTTGCCGTCAGCGTAACGACCAGCGACCGCGTGGAGGGAAAGGACGAGAAATATATCCGCCGGGAAACCCTGGTCACCTCAAACGCGGCGGTAAACGCGGACCTGCAGGCGGCGGCCGACGCGCTGGACGCGGCGATGGTCCCCCTGATGCAGGCGGAGCCCAACGGAAACGCCCGCAATTACAGCCGCCTGGACATCGAGACCAGCTATTCCCGGACCGGGCACAGCTGGCTGAGCGCGCTGATAATCGCGCGCGTTTCCTGGCGGCGAGTGCAGACGGAACTGGATTTCACGGCCAGGGTCTACGACCTGGAAACGGGGGCGCGCGTCTCCCTGGC